>CABSMQ010000031.1:0-23581 GCA_902478965.1 uncultured Collinsella sp.
TTATGAAGCACCTGGGCAAGCCGCTCAGTGAGGACATCATCGCTTGGTCCTACATGGACCTGCTCGACCGCTCGACCAAGAACATTCAACTCTCGGTGTCGCATAAGACGCTCGGCGAGCTACACCCTGCCGACATCGCCGACATTATCGAGCAGCTCGACCCGCGCCTACGTGCGCAGGTGTTTGCGCAGCTCGATACTGCCCAGGCCGCCGAGGCCATCTCGGAGTTCGATGACGACGAGCTTATGACCGAGATGCTCGAGGGCCTGTCCGACACCGACGCATCGTCGATGCTGGCCATGATGGACCCGGACGATGCAGCCGACCTGATCGACGAGCTCGATTACGAGAAGGCCGAGAAGCTCCTGCGCCTGATGGGCGTCAAGGAGGAGAAGGCGATTCGTAATCTGCTGGGCTACGAGGACAACACCGCCGGCCGCATCATGACCTCGGAGTTTGTCTCCCTGCCCGCCACGGCAACGGTCGGTGACGCCATCGAGGCGATTCGCGAGCTCGACGAGGACTTCGAGAGCGTCTACTACGTCTATACCGAGGATCCGAGCGGCATGCTGACCGGCGTGCTTTCGCTGCGCACGCTAATCGTAGCCGACCGCGACGCCACGCTGGGCCAGCTGGCCTATCGCGACCTGGTCTATGTGTCGCCCGACGAGGACCAGGAAGACGTAACGGACGAGATGACCAAGTACGACCTGGTTGCCATTCCTGTCTGCGACGAGAACCGTCATATCCTGGGTATCGTAACCTTCGACGACGCCATGGACGTTATCGCTGAGGAGCATCAGGAGGACCTGCAGATCGCCGGTGTCGGCTCGGGCGATAGCGCGTCGGACGACTCGACGAACGTGCTCAGCTGGTTCGTGCATCGCCAGTACTGGGTTGTTGTATGGGGCATCGCGTCGTGCATCATGGCGACCGTGCTGGGAACGGCGCTCGGCTCCGCGCATCTGGTGGTGTTCCCCATGTGCGCCATGCCGCTCGTACTGCTGGCGGCCTCGCGCATGGTGTCGTTCGTCAAGAACTACTTCCTGGAGTATGACGGTCACGACGACGAGCCCAAGCCGTATCTGGGGTTCTTCTTCCAGAGCACGGGCATGGGCCTGATTCTGTCACTCGTGACCTACCTGTGCGCCCAGCTGGTGCGCACCGCCGCGTTCCCCGATGCGCCCATGTTTGAGGAGCAACTCTTTACCGGGTGCTTTAATATCGCTGCCATCATTTGCCTGGTTGGCAACATGAGCGCCGTGATTTACCTGATGGTGCTGTTCTGGCGTGACGAGCATGACCTCAACACGTCGGGCACCGCCATGAACGTTATTGCCGTCATGATCTCGTGCGTAGCGTACTGCGCCGCTACGGTGCTGCTCACCATGTCGGTCATGGGTTAGGTGGTCGCGTGCAAAATACCAAGCAAAAGTCGGGCACCAAGCAAAAGTTGACCATCGCGGCCATCTTTGGCGCTATGGGTCCCGGTCTGCTGGCGGCGCTTTCGGGCAATGACGCCGGCGGCATCGCCACGTATTCCAGCGCGGGCGCCAGCTATGGCTATAAGATGCTCTGGATGCTTCCCGTCATGACCGTGCTGCTTATCGTGACGCAGGAGACCGCGGCGCGCTGCGGATGCGTTACGGGTAAGGGCCTGGCGTCGCTCATTCGCGAGCGCTTTGGCGTGCGCAAGAGCGTGCTGGCCATGGCAGCGCTGTTGATCGCCAACACGGCGGTGACCATCTCGGAGTTCGCGGGTATCGCGAGCGGCCTTGCTCTGTTTGGCGTTCCGGCGAGCATCTCGGTGCCGCTCGTGGCGCTGCTGGTGTGGATGCTTACCATGTCGGGCAGTTTCCAGCGCATCGAGAAGATTCTGCTGCTGGTAAGCTGCGTGTTCGTGACCTACATCGTCGCCGCGTTTATGGCCGGCCCCAACTGGGGCGAGGTCGCGGTCGACTTGGTCGTCCCCAATATTCAGAACGATCCCAGCTACGTGTCGCTCGTGGTCGCAACGATCGGTACCACCATCGCGCCGTGGATGATTTTCTTGGCGCAGAACAACGTGGTCGATAAGAACGCGGGCGAGGACGATATCGTGCTGCAGCGCATCGATACTGTGAGCGGCTCGCTTGCCGCCGATATCATTGCCGGCTTTATTATCATCACGACCGGTACGGTGTTGTTCCCGGCGGGTATTCAGATTAGCGATGCCGCCGATGCTGCCCGCGCGCTGGAGCCTATTGCGGGTCAGTGGTCCACGGTACTGTTTGCCTCGGGCCTGGTCGCGGCGAGCTTCTTGGCCGCCTGTGTGCTGCCAGGCGTTACGTCCAGCGCCATCTGTGAGGCATTTGGCTGGGAGCGCGGTGCCGATCGCAGCTGGGACGAGGCCCCGGTCTATCGCGGCATCATTACGGCCATCATTGGCATCTCTGCCGTGCTGGTGCTTATGCCCGGTGTTGACCTGTTCCAGATTATGATGACCTCGCAGGTCATCAACGGCGTGCTGCTGCCCGTGGTTTTGGTGTTCCAAGTGGTTATCGCCGCCGATCGTCACATTATGGGCGCCAACCGCAACGGACGCGTGTGGAACGTGCTCACTTGGGCGACTATCGCCGTGATTACGGTGCTGACAGTCGTCATGTTTGTGCTGCAAGCGATGGGCTACAGCGCTTAACGCCCACTTTTGCTTCCGAACAGGCCGCAGCGATGGGCTGCGGCCTGTTTTTTGTCTGCTATAGGGTGTTAGTTATATAGCAATGGACAAAAAATGCCAAATATGAGTACTGTTGCTAAGTGAATAGCATTTACATCCTAAAAGATAATGAACATAGCCTTTAGTGTGTTCATTAAAATTGGCTCCAATACGCCTTAAACCAGTCAGGTTGGCTGCTTTAGGGGGTTGTAGGGGTCGCTCGGACGTCATTTTGGGTGGTTTTGCTTGCTACTAAAATGGTAACAGTACTCATATTTGCCCTTTTTTGCCCACAGACCTTTGAGGGTGCGGCGAAAAGGGGTTGTTTTGATTGTTTGGGGCAGGCACGAGGCGCGGAAACGATGTCTGGAGCGACGGAGCGGCCTGGAATTCATCCGTAGAGGTCTTCATTGGCTGCGCCAGGAGTGTCCCTAACTGCCGGAGGGGGTGTCTGCCGTGGCAGACACCCCCTCCGGATGTGGGAAGTTTGCGCTGCAGGTTACTTGTCGGTGCCCAGCTTGTGCGGCTTGAAGGCAAGCGCATTGACGAGTGCGTCGGTGGCAGACTTGACGGCTGCCGGCTGCGGATCGTTGACGTGATCCTCGGGATGCACGGGCAGGTCCTTCTTGACGGCATCGTGGATCAAGTTGAGGTACTCAGTCACGCCAGTGGTCGATAGGTGCGTGCCATCGCCATCGAACAGGTCGTTGCGGTTGGCACTGTATCCGTACCAGTCGATAACGCGTACGTTCTTGTAGCGCGTAGCGGCGTTGGCGATGGCCTGGTTGGTAGAGCCAACCCACGGCTGCGGGCTGCGCGTGTTCACAAACACCACAATACGCTTATCTCCTGCATCGGCCATGATGGCGTCGATTTGGTCGTCGGTTACCAAGCCGTTGGTGCCCAGCGCAAAGACCACGATCTTGCCGGCAAGGTTCTGTTGAAGATAGCCCTCAAATGTCGCACGGCCCGCATCGAACTGGCGGCCCTTTTCGGCATCGATATGGCTGTGCGGGAACACGCCGTCAAAGGAATCAACGGCGCGCAGCGACACGGAGTCACCGATCATCAACAGGTCGTAGGAGCCGTCGGGAAAGCCGTCGTTGTCCTTGTCGGTGTCGTCGGCCGCCTGCTGGTCGGTGGGTGCGGCGTTCTTGGCTTCCTTGTTCAGAACTTCGGCGCCCTCGCCGCTCAGCGCAGACGTCTCGGGCACAAAGATCAGGCCGCCCAGTGCAACGACCAACACGACAGCGCAGGCTGCACAGGCAGGGACGTGCGCGCGCACCCAGTTGGCGGGCGTGGCGGTGCCGTCGCGGAACTCGGATACGGTGCGCCCAAAGGCGCCCTTTCTAAACGGCGTCTCGATAAAGCGATATGAGCATTCGGCCACGGCGACCACCAACAGCACCTGCAAAATGTACTGCCACCACGGTGTATCGTTGATGTTGGCGACCGGGTTCATGAGCAACAGCAGGGGATAGTGCCACAGGTAGATGCTGTACGAGCGCTTGCCAACCCATACGAGCGGCTCGGCGGACAGCGCGCGGGCAACCATTCCCTGGGGCTGCACGCAGGCCGCGATGACCATGAGTGTGAGGATCGAGCACAGCAGCGTGCCTCCGCGATACTGGAACGCGGTGTAGCCGTTGGTGAGCGCGACCATGGCGGCAAGGCCAACCAGACCCACGAGGCCCAACACATCGATGGATGCGGGCGAGGACCAAAAGCGCACGAGGGCGCTCGGCTGTGCCGGGCCGGTCTCGGCTGATTCGTCGGCCTTCTCGCCAGGCTTGCCCTCGGCGTTCTTGCCGTGCTTGGCGGCGCCGGCCAGGCGATTGAGCCCCAAACGACGAGCGAGACGCACCGGCGCCAGGTCGCGATCGGGGATAAAGGCCATCCAGGCACCCAGCAGCAGCGAGAACACGCGGGTGTCGGTGCCGTAGTACACGCGGCTGGGGTCGGCGGCAGGGTTGTAAAGCACCATCATGGCAAGGGCAGATACCGCGGCAAGGCCCAGAACCACGCGGCGCGTGTTGGGCTTGCTCATGTGCATGGATACCATAGCGAGCAGCAGCGGGGGCCAAACCAGGTAGAACTGTTCCTCGATGGCGAGCGACCAAAAGTGCGTAAGCGGCGAGGGATCGCCCAGGGCGTTGAAGTACGAGACGTTTTGGGCAATCTGCCACCAGTTGTTGAAGAACAGCAGCGACGGCAGGATATCGGGGCGCATCTTGGTGAGCATCACGTGGTTGAAGACGGTGCACAGCGCACAGGTCACCACCACGACGGTCACCACGGCGGGGACCAGGCGACGGATGCGGCGGATCCAGAAGCTCTTGAGGTCGATACGGCCGGTCTTAGCGACTTCGTTGAGTAGCAGGCGTGTGATCAGATAGCCCGAAAGCACAAAGAAGATCGTGACGCCGAGCAGACCGCCCTGCGCCCACGTGAGGTTGAGGTGATAGAGCACCACCGCGACGACGGCAAGCGTGCGCAGGCCGTCAAGGGCAGGGATGTAGCGGGACTTGGGGCGAGCAGGCGTCTGCTCCGCGGCGGGAGTGTTGGCGCGGCCCGCGTTGTTGGCAGAAGCGCGATGGGGGCTCGTGGTGCGTCGCGGCTCGTTGGCACGGCGTTCGCTCTTCACGCGTTCGTGCGGCGCCGGCTCGTTGCCCGTGCGGCGTCGACCGCGCGAGCCCGATTGCGAGAATTGTTCCATAAAACATCATCCAATGACGAGAATAATCAGCACGTATTCATTGTAGCTGCCTGCTCCTGTGAATGCTTGCTGCTGGCGCAACCTCAAGGGTGCGTTCACATCAAAGTGAACTAAAGTTATAGAGGTGCGAAGGCGCACAATCGACGGTCGACGGTGGGTGCAAAGCCCGCAGATGAGGAGGTTTCCATGGCAGATCGCGGCATCGTTGCGGTGTTCGGCAGCATGAACATGGACCTTTCGGTGGCGTGCGAGCGCATACCGCGTGCGGGCGAGACCGCCGGCGGCAGCGGGTTTATCACCAACGCCGGAGGCAAGGGCGCCAATCAGGCCGTAGCTGCCGCGCGTATGGGCGCGTGCACGCACATGATCGGCGCGGTCGGTCGCGATGCGTTCGGCGCGTCGCTCGTGGTGGGGCTCCAAGACGCCGGCGTGGACTGTGACTTTGTAGTGCATCGCGATGACGTGGAGACGGGAACGGCGACCATCATTCGCTGCGAGGGCGACAACCGCATCGTACTGTCACCGGGCGCCAACCATGCGCTTGCGGGCGCGGACGTTGCCTGCGCGCTGAGGCGTCTGGTGGCCCATGAGCTCGACGGCGACGCCAGCGAGATTGCCCCGGCTGCCGGAAGCGTCTTTATCGCCCAGGGCGAATGTGACCTTGCAGCGACGGCCGAGGCGCTTGTTTGCGCTCACGAGCTGGGGTTCTATACGGTCTTTAATCCAGCGCCCGCCTGCGAGCTGCCTGCGGAGGTCTGGCCTGCCGTCAACCTGGTCTGTCCCAACGAGACCGAGTGCCAGGTGCTGACGGGCATTCTGCCCACGGATGACGCGAGTTGCGTCACCGCGCTCAATGCGCTGCTCGACAAGGGTGCCGGGGCTGCGGTCATCACGTTGGGCGGTGCCGGCTCGGTTTCGCTCGGCGATGGCGGTGAGCTGCTGCGCATGCCGGCACTTTCGAGTACGGTAGTCGATACCACGGCCGCCGGCGATACGTTTATCGGCGCGTTGGCGGCGGCTCGCCTAGAGGGCTTGCCGCTCTTTGAGTGCATGGCCGCGGGTGCTCGCGCCTCGGCAGTGACGGTGTCGCGCCTGGGCGCTCAGCAATCGATTCCCATGCGCACCGAAGTTGAACATTGGTTTGGTTAAACGATAAAGACGGAGAAGCGGAGTAGAACAATGGCAATCAAGAAGCTGATCCTTGATCTGGATATGGGTGTGGACGATGCGATGGCGCTGGCCTATGCCATCGCGAGCCCCGAGGTGGAGCTCGTGGGCATCACCACGTGCTTTGGTAACGTGCGCGTCGAGCAATCGGCGCACAATTGCCTGGCGGTGCTCGATCTGCTGGGTCGTCCCGAGGTGCCGGTGTACCTGGGCGCCGACCGTCCTCTGCAGGCGACTGAGCCTTATACGCCGCCGGCGTCCACCGCGCTCATTCACGGCAAGAACGGCATCGGCGGCGCGAGCGTGCCCGCGTCGCCCTACGAGCCGGTGGGGGCGACCTCGGCCGACGGCAACGCTGCGGTCGATTATCTGATCGATGCCGCGCGCACCTATGGTCCCGATCTGGTCTACGTAGCGACTGGCCCGCTCTCCAACCTGGCGCTCGCCCTGGAGCGCGATGCGGCGGCGATGATGTCCATCGGCCGCGTGGTCGTGATGGGCGGCGCCCTTACCGTGCCCGGCAACGTGAGCGCGGGCGCCGAGGCCAATATGGCGAGCGACCCCGAGGCAGCCGACGCGGTGCTGCGCTCGGGCCGTAAGCTCACCATGGTGGGTCTGGACGTGACGCATCGCGTGGTGCTCACACGCCGCGACATTGCCGGCTGGACGGGCTCGGGCACCATGGCGGGCTGCGCATTTGCGAGCATGGTCGAGCACTACATTGGCTCGTACGAGATGAACGCACCCTACCTGGGTGGTTGTGCGCTGCACGATCCGCTGGCCGTTGCCGTGGCGATCGACCCCACGCTCGTAGGTGCGCTCGGCTGCAACCTGCGTGTTGATCTGCTGGGCGAGTACCGCGGTCGCACCATCTGCGATGAGCGCCGCCTGTCCGATCCGGACAAGAGCGCGCTTGTGGCACTGACCGTGGATGCTCCGCGCTTCCTGTCCGAGTTCAAGACGCGTATGGCCCGTGTCCTTGGCTAAGTTGTCTTTTTGGGACGGGGCTTTTTTGACTGGTATGATTGGTACGACCATTCGAACCAGCTAAAAGAGCCCCGTCCCAATTTGACTATCGAGAGGATCTGCCATGGAGCGCATCGCCAGCTTTTCCGTTGATCATCTGCTGCTTGAGCCCGGCGTGTATGTGAGCCGCATCGACCGCGATCCGGCGACCGGTGCTGCCGTCACCACGTTTGACCTGCGCCTGACCACGCCCAACAAGGAGCCGGTCATGAACACCGCCGAGTGCCACACCATCGAGCACCTGGGTGCAACGTTCTTGCGCAATCATGCCGAGTGGTCGAGCCGCATTGTCTACTTTGGCCCCATGGGCTGCCGCACGGGCTTTTACCTCGTCGTATTTGGCGAGGTGACGAGCGAGGAGATCCTGCCGCTCGTGCGTGAGCTGTTCGAGTTTGTCGCCGACTTTGAGGGCGATGTCCCCGGTGCCGCTCCCGAGGAGTGCGGCAACTACCTGGACCAGAACCTTCCCATGGCTAACTGGCTCGCGCGCCGCTACCTCGACCGCGACCTGGCCGATATCGACGAGAAGCACCTGCACTATCAGCAGGCATAAGGGCTTTATCGTCCAAAACGCGCGCATTGGGCGCCTTCGCTTATGCGGGGGCGCCTTTTTGTTGATTGGTCGGGGCGAGCGTTCAAAATCGCTCATGTTTGTTCTAGAATGTTCGTATAGTCACATTTACGAACAGGAGTGAACATGAATATCTACTCTGTCAACGATCCCGAGTTCAAATCCTATGGCAACGTTTGGGATAACGTTTCGTCCGAGCTCACGTCGCCCGTGCTCGAGGCGCTCTCTGCCACGCCCATTCCCGAGGGCAGCAAGTACGTAGCAAGCGCGCCGGAGCTCGAGGACGTCAAGGATGCCGACAAGCTTGGCTTTCTCATGTTTGGTGGCCGTCCGTTCCAGCTGGGCTGGTGCAACGGCCACAACACGCGTCTCAACTGCCTGGAGTATCACCGCGCCAGCGAGTTTAACCTGGGCGCCCGCGACTTTATCCTGCTCGTGGCGCATCGCTGGGAGATCGAGGACGGCAAGCTCGACACCGCGTGCGTCAAGGCGTTCCGCGTGCCGGCGGGTACGGTCGTCGAAGTCTTCAACACCACGCTCCACTACACGCCGTGCATGGTCGACGACGGTGGCTTCCAGGTGATGGTGGCGCTGCCTGCCGGCACCAACGGCCCGCGCCCCGAGGTCGCGGCCGACATGCCCTCGGCCGGCGACAGCTACTGCTACTGGAAGGCCGACAAGTGGGTCCTCTGCCATGCTGACAGCCCCAAGGCAGCCGAAGGCGGCTACGTAGGCCTCATCGGCAAAAATCTCGACATCACCGTGGACTAGTGCATTGCCCCAAACCACCACAAAGGTGCCTGTCTCCTTTGCGGTGGTTTGGGGCGGGCGGATATCGGGAAGTGCCAGACGGGGGAGGCTGCCGGGCGCCTTGCCGTCTGCGGATTTTGGGACATGCGGCCCGCTTTTTCGATCCATCTGCCGGTACACTAAAGGCACTATGGGTACCCGCGAGCGACATATCGGCCACGCGGCCGCCCGGACCGCGCCGGTTGCGGATCCCAGGGGCGGCAGGTTGTTCGCCATGCCGCGATTCCTAGTTGGTATAACGCATCGTGCATATCGCCATCGCGTCTTTGCTATCGCCGGTGTCACCACCGCGCTGTTCCTTATACTTTTGGCAGTCTTGCCGGCGCTGTTCGCCTTCGACCCCAAACTATCTAACGCCGTGCCCTCCTATAGCGAGGTGTCCGGAGAGGTCGTGGATGCGCTCGTCCATTCGAGCTCTCTCCCGCTGCTTGTCGCCGCAATTATATTTTCGATCTGGGGCGTATCGGTCTATCTGCGCTGTTTGGACTATGTGTTGCGCCGCCGCCTTGTTGCCATCGCCACCACCTGCGCCCTGTGGATGATCGAAGTCATTCTCAAGTACAAGTCGTTCACGCCGTTCTATGCCACCGTGCTGTGGTACCTGTACTACGTGCCCATGACGCTCATTCCGCTGCTCTACCAGTTGTGTGGTCTGCGCCTTGCGGGCCTGGAGCAACACCGTCTGGGTCGCCGCTACCGTGCTACGCTGTGGATTGTGGCCATCCTGCTTATCGGATTTGTGCTCACCAACGATTTTCACCAGCAGGTCTTTCGCTTTGATCGCACAAGCGACACCTGGAGCAACGATTACACGTACGGCTGGGGTTATTTCGCCGTCCTCGTGTGGACGGCCTTTGACTTCGTGGCCTTTTTGATCCTGGTTGGTCGGTCCTCGTCCTTTCGCATCCAGCGATTCTCGGGCACGGCGGCGCTCGTGCTGCTGGGCGGCGCTTTCTTTGCCATCTCATATGCTCTGCGCGTGCCCTGGGCATGGAGGCTCAACTTTTCGCTCGTCTATTGCGTCCTGTGCGTGGTGGCGATGGAAATCTGTCTCGATTGTGGTGTCATTCCGTCGTATCACGACATCGCCGGCATTTTCGACACCTTGCCGCTCGACCTCAAAGTTCTAACGCGCGACCTGCAGGAGGTCTATGCCACGCCGGTGTCAAAGCCAATGCCGGTAGGCGTGCGCGAGGAGTTGCGGACCCAGGAGCACGGCCACGCCCATGCCTTTGCCGCGGCGTCCGATCCCGATGTGATGTACCGTGCCTTTCCACTGCTGGGCGGATCGGCCCTGCTTGCCCAAGACGTGTCGGAGCTCAACGAGCTTAACCGTGAGCTGGCACATCGTCGCATGGAGCTGCAGCGTCAAAACGAGCTGCTCGCCGCCGACTACGACCTTAAGACGCATTTGGCAGATCAAGAGGCCGAGACCTTGCTGGTCCAAGACGTGGACCAGGCGATTGCCCGCGCGCTCGAAGGGATGTACGACCTGCTGAGCTCGCTGCCGCCGTTGACCGACGAGGCGTCTTCGCACGAGCGTTACCGCATGCTGCAGCGCGCAAAGATGCTCGTCGCCTATTGCAAGCGCAAGGGGTCGCTCACGTTGGCACAGCACGGGGAGAGCGGTTTTGATCGCGACCGCATTCAGCTCATCGCCAACGAGCTCGCAAGCGACCTGCGCATCATCGATATCGATTGCGCCTCGATTATCGCCATACGGCGCCCGATGCACGCCAGTACGGTAAGCGCCCTGTACGACTGCGTGTGTGACTTTGCGTTTTTTGCCTACACCACCGACCATCCGGCGCTTATGTATCACTTGGGCGACCATGACCGATGCAGTGTCGAGCTGCGCGCCACGCTTTTTTCCAACGATGATGCAGATCTTTCGCAGACGCCCGCTGCGCAAGAGCTCGAAAGCGCTCTGCAAGGGCGCAACGTGGCATACCGCCTTGAGGGCGAGCCCGGCCAGCTGCGCATGATCGTCTTGATGCCGAGGGCGGGTGAGTGACGATGCAGATTTCGCTCATCCTTCCCCAAATCGTTGCGCTCGATGTTGTCTTTGCCCTGGCTGCGTGTCTGCAGACGATCCACGTCCCGCTCATTTCATCGCGCCGCTCGTCCTATAACCGTAAGGTGATTTGTGCCTACGAGGCGAGCCTTGTGCTTCACCTAGTTATTTCGGCGCTCATCTTGTTCGCGTCGTCTGGCTCATATCTGGTGGCGCCGCTTGACGTTTGTGCCAGGGCAATGGGCGGAGCGCTGTGGCTCAATGCCGCAATCTTTGCCTACGGCGCGGTGCTTATGGCGCACTATCGTCGCCCCGTCATGCTGGCCGAGCTGCTGCTCGTTGCAGCCGCGACGCCGCCGGTGGTGTGCCTCATGGGCTCGGCGTGGACCGTGGTCCTTATTGCAGAGGGTGCGTTTTTCCTATTTCGCTCCATCGCGGCGCTTTTGATGGATGTCCGCAACCGTCAGGAAGACATTACCGCGTTCTCGACCATCGAAACCATCAACGTGATCCCTGTGGGCATCTTGTATCTGGACCCAAAGGGTCGCCCGCTGCTCATGAACCGCTGCATGCGCAAAAACCTGGTGGAGCTTCGCATGCCCACCGACCTGCGCGACATGAGCGGCACGTGGAGTGACCTTCGCAAGCTCAGCATGCAGACGCCCGAAAGCAGCGCAAATCGCGCCCATATTGACCTTGACCGCTTTGGCCACGACCGTGCCGTGGTCGAGATCTCTCCTTCTGAGATTCGTCTGTTCGTGCGTGACTCCGTTACGGTCTCGGGCCGTCCGTTCGAGCGCGTCGTCGGCTTGGACGTGACGGAATACGCACACGCCTACGACCGCTTGGCGCAAGCCAACCACCTGCTTGAGCTTGCGGGCCAAGAGCTCCAAGCCCAGATCGAAGAAGTCAAAAAAGTTGCTGACAATGCGGCCTATCTGCGTATGCGCGCTCGCGTGCACGACGTGATCGGGCAGCGCCTGTCCATTCTCCATCGTTATCTGGAGGAGGGGCGCCTGGATGACGAGCCACTCGAGCAGATCGACCCGCTGCTGCGCTCAATCGCTGCCGATCTGCGCAGCGGGGGCGACACCGAACCGGCAGAGCAACTGGGCGATATCGTCCATGCTTTTGGCCTGGTGAGCGTGCAGATCGATGTGGAGGGCGAGCTGCCAAGCGACGCACGTGTCGCCGCAGCCTTTCTGCAGATTATCCGCGAGGCCTCGACCAATGCCACCAAGCATGCACAGGCCCATCAGGTCCATGTGCGCCTGTGGCAGGAGGGGACGGAAGACGGCGCTGTTGCGCGGATGACCGTTTCTAACGACGGCGCGCCTGCACCCGTATCGTATCACGAGGGAACGGGTATCCCTGGTATGAGGCATGTCGCACAGAATCTGGGCGGCAGCCTGGAAGTCCACAGCGCCCCGCCCTTTACGCTTGCGGTGTCCATCCCGCTCGCCTCCAACGCCACGGTCCAAAGGAGAAGCTCATGATTCGCGTCCTTATAGTCGAAGACCAGGCCATTCTGCGCGAGAGCCTGGCGCGCTCCGTTGGCGACCAGCCCGATATGACCGTCGTCGCCGCGATCGCCGATGCCTCCGAGGCCTTGGACGTTGCGCTCAAGGAGCGCCCGGACATGATACTGATGGACGTATGCACCGAGCATGATTCCAACGGCATCGTGGCGGCGGCGCGCATCAAAGAACAACTGCCCGAGTGCCGCGTCATTATCATGACGGGTATGCCCGAAATCACCTTTGTGGACCAGGCGCGCGAGGCGGGCGTCGACAGCTTTGTGTACAAGAACGTCGGTATCGACGAGCTTTTCGCCGTGATGCGCTCCACGTTGGCGGGTTACTGCACGTTTCCCAAGCCGCCCGAGAGCATCTTCTCGGGCACGGCGGCCCTCGACGATGTCGAGCTATCGATTTTGCGCCTTGCCTGCGAGGGCAAGAGCCGTCGCGAGATTGCGGCCGAGCTGTTTATGAGTGAGGGCACCATCAAGCGCCGCATTTCGGAGATCCTGAGTAAGACTGGCTACGACAACATCATGCGCCTTGCCGTGCATGCGGTGACCGAGGGCAGCATCGTTCCCAACATGGAGCGCTAGCGTTCGTTACGCATCGGCATAAAGCGGCGGGGTCGCAGGATTATCTCCTGCGGCCCCGTCTGGCATGTGCGCGGATGTGTCCGCCAATCCGCGGCTGATGTTACGTGCCGTTACGCGATGGTTGCGCTGTAAGAGGCGACGTCCTCGTAGGAATCGGTCAGGTAGGCGTCGATGCCGATGGTCGTATTGACGAGGTCGTCAAGGCTATCGAGTGTGCCGTTCGAGAACGTGAATTCCTCGGTGGCGTTGGTGCCGGGCATCAGGTGAGCCGAGAACCAGGCTTCCTTCATGGTGCCGTTGACGTTGGTCTTGCCGGTGGGGGCGTAGAAGGTCAGGTCCTTGTCGCTCTTGTTGGTGATGTTGACGACAAAGCCGATGTCGCCCCAGTCGTCCTTGAACTTCTCGGTGATGGTGATGGTGCACAGGTCGTCATCGGCGACGGTGACGGCGGGGGAGATTTCAATCTTCTGGACGTCGTCGTCTTCGACGGCCTCATCGATCTCCTCTTCCTTCTCGGCGTTCTCGCGATCCTTCTTCACCGTACCGGACAGGTCCTTGTCAGACTTGGTAAAGACAAGATTGCCGTCATCTTCTTCGAGGATGAGTTTGCCGTCCTTGAGCTTCATGTCATGCGACTCGTCTTCGGCGGTGATGGTTACGGTGGTGGCGTCCTTTGCCTCCCATTTAAGGTCCATGACTTCAAGGAACAGGTCGAGGGCACCTGTACCGTCCTCATCGAGAACTAGGACGCAGTGGACACCCCAATCCTCGAGCATCTTCATGTACTCATCGGTCAGCTCTTCGCCCTCCAGGGTTCCACCCGAGAGTTCCCAGCTGCCGACGAAGTTGGCCTTGGGGTCCTTGCCGCCGCCGCTGCAGCCCGTCAGGGCAAAGGCGAGCGCCAGGACGCATGTCAGAAATGCGAGTACGGACTTTTTGAACGTTGTCTTCATGGTGTCCTCCTTCATCGAACGAAACCCATAGAAGGCAGCGGGGGTGGCGGATCCCCCGCTCATCACCAGTTAGGGGCGCTAGGGCCTGGGCGTTCCGCAGTTGCTGCAGAACTTGCCGCCGTTTTCGCTACCGCAGTTGGGGCAGAACCACTTGGCCGGTGCCGGGGCGGGTGCGGGACTGCCGCACTCGGAGCAGAACTTGCCGGTGTTGGTGGCGCCGCAGCTGCAGGTCCACGTGCCGGCCGCAGGTGCGGCGGCGGGAGCCGGTGCGGGGGCGGGAGCCGGAGCCGGCTGCGGGGCGGCCTGCTGCTGTGCCTGGCCGGCGGCGAACAGCTGGCTGGCGTTCATGCCGCCCATGCCACCTGCCATGCCCATGCCCATAAAGCCTGCCATCGCGCCGTTGGGGTTGGCGGCTGCTGCGCGCATTGCGTCGCTCTGGGCGCTGGCGATGTTGGCGGCTGCCATGGTGGGATCGCGCATGACCGCGGCCTTCTGCAGGTCTTTGATCATCTGCTCGTCCTCTTGCGAGGCGGCGATGGAGTTGACGCCAAAGCTCACGATCTCGACGCCGCGCAGGTCACGCCAGTCGGCCGAGAGGACCTCGTTGAGCGCGCGGGCGAGCTCGGTGGTGTGGCCGGGGATGGCGCTGTAGCGGATGCCCATCTCCGAGATCTTGGCAAAGGCGGGCTGCAGGGCGGTGAGCAGCTCGGACTTAAGCTGGCTGTCGATCTTGTCGCGCGTGTAGCTATCGGTCACGTTGCCGCATACGTTGGTGTAGAACAGCAGCGGGTTGGTGATGCGGTACGAATACTCGCCGTTGCAGCGCACGGAGATGTCGACGTCCAGGCCAATGTTGTTATCGACCACGCGGAAGGGCACGGGCGAGGCGGTGCCGTACTTGTTGCCGATGATCTCCTTGGTGTTGATGAAGTAGACGCGCTGGTCCTTGCCCGCGTCGCCGCCAAAGGTAAAGCGGCTGCCGATATTGGCGAAGGTCTCCTTGATGGAATCGCCCAGGTTGCCGCTAAAGACGCTCGGCTCGCTGCCGGTATCGAAGACGAACTCACCGGGCTCCAGCGCGACTTCGATGATCTTGCCGTTTTGCACCACGAGCATGCCCTGGCCGTCGTTGACGGCGATGACCGAGCCGTTGGAGATGACGTTGTCCTCGCCGCGCGTGTTGGAGCTGCGGCCGCCGGTGCGCTTGCTGCCCTTGCAGGCCAAGACGTCAGCAGGCATCGATTCGCAGTAGATAAATTCCTTCCACTGGTCGGCCATGACGCCGCCGGCAGCTCCCAATCCAGCTTTCAAGAGTCCCATGGTGATCTTCCTTTCTCGTCAAAGGCCGGGTGGTATTGGTTGGATTGCTTAGTCGTCCTTGTCGTCTTTCATGACAACGGTGGTCTCGGTGTGGCTGAAGGTGTCGTGCTTCTCGGTCAGGTCGAGCTCGCCACAATACTCATCGGCATGGGTTGCTTCGTTGGCCGTCTTGAGCTGGCCTGCCAGTAGCACGTCTCCGATAATCACGATGATCAGCGGCGCGATGATGTTGATGAGGATGCCCTCGATATCAAAGGTGAGGTAATCCGGATCGAAGGCGTTCTCACCCATAAAGAGAATCTGGGAGAGGATAAATCCGATCACAAAGAACAGCACCGAGGCGATGGCGAGCTTGGGCTTGGAGCAGGGGAGCTCGCCGACCAAGCGGCCGGTCTGGCCGTTCATGGCAAACAGGTAGCTCTTGCCGTTCCACGAGGTGGAGAGCATCCAGACGGGGAACAGGGCGTAGTCGCTGTCTTCCCAGGTGTAGTCGAGCTGCTTGCTTTCGACCGTGGCATCGTCGTATTCGTCGACGACGGTCTCGCGCAGGGCCGAGACCGTGCTTTCTTCCATGCGGCGCTCGGCGCGCGCCTTGCAGGTCTCGCAGTCCTCGTCGTAACGGTTGGCGATGTAGCTGGGCATATATGCGACCGAGAACGGACGCAGTGCGTCGTAGTCAAACGGCTCGATGGCGTCCATGTGGCCGTCGGGCATCTTGGATGATCCGTCGACGGGCACGCGCTTAAACGAGATATTGCCCTTGCGATAGGCATCGTAGTGGTCGGTGGTCGTGACGGTGCGGTCGGATTCCTCGGTCACGGTCTCGTTGGTCGCGTCAAAGTACACTTCGCCGTCAACGCGGGCGCCGTAGAGCCAAAACGGCACGTAGACACCTTGGACCTCGTCGATATGGTTGCCGGTGACAAAGCTCTTGGGCAGCAAGATCTTGCCCTTGTAGTGTTCCTTGAGTGCGGCCGTGACGTCGTCGTGCCCGAGCTTAAACGGAATTACCAGGTCGGGCGAGAAGTCGCCAGAGAGCTGGCCGGGCGCCACGGCGGAGTTGCCGCAGTACGGGCAGGTGGTGACGGCGACGGTGCCGTCGGACACGAGCTCGGCGCCGCACGACGAGCAGATGTAGCCGGCGTTTTGGGCCAGCTCCTGCACGGCATCGTCGACAGCAGGCTTGGGCGTTGCGGCTGCTGCATCGGCTTTGGCATCTGCCTTGTCCTGGCGCTCGCGATAGAGGGCCTCGACTTCTTCGACTTCAAAACGAGAATCGCAGTAGTCGCAGACGAGCTTTTGCTCGGCACTGGCAAAGTGAAGGGGGCCGCCGCACGCGGGGCACTGATAGTTGACGCTCTCGAAGGCCATGATCGGTCCTTTCGCTGCCGGAGGCTATGCGCCGATGGCGCCGCCACAGTATTCGCAGCGCCCACTGGCATCGGGAATGGTGGTGGCTCCGCAGAAGGGGCAGGTCACCGCGGTCTTGGGGGCCTTGGCGGCCACGACGCTGTCGCGCGTCTCCTGGCGCAGCTGCACCAGCGCATCGCGGACTTCAGTTGCCTGGCGCTTGGCCTCGCGATATTCGATGGAGCCGCGCTGATCGATGGTGGAGTCGTTCACGCGCAGGTTGATCTCGGTGAAGTACGGCGTGTTGACGTGAATGGTCAGGTTAAAGTCGTAATCCAGGTCGTAATGCGGCGGGTCGTAGCTCTCGCGCTCGCCGTCCTTGGTCTCGCGATAGATCTCGGTGCGCTGCTCGTCGATATCCATATCGCAGCCGAGTACCTGCGAGAACTCGATGATGTCGGGATTGGCGTCGCGCCAGCGGCTCTGCGAAGTGATGATCAGCAGGCCCGCGTCCTCATCGAGCATAATATTGGTGCGCCCGGCAGAAAGCGTGCGCGTGGGGTTGAACGAAGACAGGCGCTCGGCGTTGGCCTCGCGGTAGGCGAGTTGCTCACGGATATCGTCCGCGGTGCTGGAGCGATAGCCGTGAAAGTAGGTGGAGAGCTTGCCGGCGCACTCTTTGCACAGGTAGCCTTCATTGATTTTTGTCTTACCTAGAAGTCCCAGCTCGGTACCGCAAATCGCGCACTCTTTCTTCTCGAACATCTTGTCAAAGAAGCCCATGGCTGCCTCCCATCAACAGGTAGCGTGTGTCACTTTTGATGATGGGGGAGTGTGCGATTCTTCGCGATACCCAGACGGCTCAAGGAGTCTCCACAACTGGGACACATGGCCCATTTTTGACTAGTCATTGGGGACGTTCTTAAACGACTAGTCGCGGGGGACACTCTTTGCCGAAGGTACTCATTGGGGACGTACTTAAATGAGTGGCAGTTGGAGACACTCCTTGCCGAGCTAGAGGTCGCGCGTGCCCCATCTGGTCCATGCGGCTCAAAATCGCGGCGTGATGTGGACGACTGGGGTCGAATTGGCAGCATTTCGAGCTTGGCTTTGATATTGAGATTGATTCTTTATTAAAATAGATTCCAGACAATTGAGCGGCCGGGGGTTAACCGTGAGGGGCATGGGAGACACAACCGCATATTTGCGTCGGGGCATTCGGGAGATTATATGCCTGGCGCTGTTCTTCTTCACGTTTTTGGCGTGCGAGTATCTTTTTGATGTGCGCATGGCCGAGTTCGTGTCTCCGAACGAGGTCGTTATTTATGAGAGCCTTGTCATCGGCGCGAGCGTGATTGGCTTTTTTGTGCGTCCCATTCTGTACTATCGCCGTCCCCATGCTATCGACGCAACGAGTGACGTCACGGGCGTTTTGCTGGTGGCGGCATTGCTGCTGTTGATTATGGCGGTTCAGGTTGAGGTGGTAATTGCCGGCGGTTTGGTGGCGTGCTGCGCGCTGGGCTACTGCGGATCGACTGCCCATGCAAATTTTGCGAGGCGCTTTGCGCGAACGCCCTGCTTGGCGCGCGCCGCTGCACTTTCTTACGCCATGGGCGTTCTGGTGCAGGTTCTCAACCACATGGTGATGCCTGTCGGCATTCCTCAGCAGGCTGTTCTGGTTGTCTGTGCGATCGCGCAGGTGGCGTTGCTCCACGGTGCTCGACGCGCCAAGCTGCGCGACGAGTCCGATCCCAACTTTGAACCCAGTGCTGCCGGGCTTTCGGTAGATGCTCTGGAATATGGCGCCAAGTGGCATGACGATCCCGAGGCAAAGGCGGCATTCCGTCGCGCCGTAGTTCGCCTGACCGTGGCGACGGCGTATCTTTCCAGCGTATTCGCCGCTCTCAACGCGGGCTTCACGACCCTGCATGCTGTCGGAGCCGTCGATTTGGGCGATTGGCCGCGCCTGCTGCTTGTCGTGAGCTCGTTGGTCGCTGGCGCACTATTTGACCTGCACGGCCGCTCGTATATGAATATCGGCATGACATGTGCCGCCATACTGTCCACGCTTTCGTTCTTTGTGCTCATCGTCGATGGTAATGGCGGCAACGAGCTTGCTGCCACGATCATCTTTTATCTGGGCTCGGGCTTTTTCGTGGTGTTCTTTACCACAAAATATGCCGCCGTCTCGCTCTATGCGCGCTGGTCATATTTTTGGCCGTGCATGGGTCGCGTCGTCAACAACGTGTGCTCGATGCTCGTGACGGCGCCGGCGGTGGCGATCATCTCGAGTCAAAACGTGCTGGCTGCGGTCGGTGCGGCGCTCGTGATGTTTGTGGGCATTACGATTACGCTGCTGGGGCAGTTGGGGCAACGAGCCGATGATGCCGTGATGCAGGATGGCCTGCCGCTTGCCACCGACGATCTTGGTGGGGATCTTGCGCCCACATGCTCCGACCCCGAGCCCGTGGAGGCAGCGGAGCTCACGTCCGATGAACGCCTCGATGCTTTCGTCGCCACCTTTGGGCTTACAGAGCGCGAGCGCGATATTCTTGAGGTATTGGTCGTTTCGGACCAGAGCGTTCAGGACATCGCCACAACGCTCTTCCTTTCGCGCTCCACGCTCTATCGCCACATTTCCTCAATCAACAAGAAGACCGATACCGCCTCGCGTGTGGCCCTTATCCACTTCTTCTGGTCCTGGACGCCCAAGGACTAGCTAATTTCCCAATAAGTTGCGGTGGAATAGTCCCTAAATTAAAGTCACGCGGCTTTAAACAGGAACTATTTCACCGCAATTGCTGAGGGGATAGATTGCGGCAGCGGCAGAGGCAACGGCAGCGGCGTCGGCAGCCGTGGTAGTGGCAACGGCAACTGGCAGGGTGTTTTCCGTCTGCTTGCTACAGCAGCTCGCCGTGGCGTGCAATGTAGCGGCGCTTTGCCAGCTGAGTGAGCGCGATGTAGGCGGCAACAATGCCGATGAGCAGCGCGAAGAAGCTCGGCGGCAGCGGCATGAGGCCCAGCGCATCGGCGATGGGGCTTGCCGGCAGCCAAGTGACAAGCGCCAAGCCCAGGACGGTGAGCACGCACAGCGCGGGGGCGGCGTGGTCGCACGGGTTCGGCAGGCGCGGCGAGCGCAGCATGTGGATCACGAGCGTCTGCGACCACATGGACTCGACAAACCAGCCGCTCTGGAAGATCGCGGCGAAGGTCGCCATACCCGTGACGTTGCCCGCGGCGGCAAGCTCGGCCCAGCTCGCGCCCACGGCGGCGGGGCACACCACAAAGAAGAGCGCAGCGAAGGTCACGATGTCAAACAGCGAGCTCACGGGGCCCAGCTCGAGCATAAAGCCCTTGATGGACGCGGCGTCCCAGGCGCGCGGGCGGGCAGTCCAGGCGTCATCGACGGTGTCCCACGGCAGCGCGATGCACACGATCTCGTAGACCAGCGACAGCAGCACCAGCTGCAGGGCGCTCATGGGCAAAAACGGCAAGAACAGGCTCGCGACGGTCACGGACAGCACGTTGCCAAAGTTGGAGTTCACCGTGGTCTTGAGGTACTTGAGCAGGTTACCGTAAGTGCGGCGGCCTTCGATGATGCCGCGCTCGAGCACGCCCAGGTCCTTCTGAAGCAAGATGATATCGGCGGATTCCTTGGCAATATCGACGGCCGAATCGACCGAGATGCCGCAATCGCTCGCACGCATGGCGGCGGCGTCGTTGATGCCGTCGCCCATAAAGCCCACGGTGTGGCCGAGCATCTCGCGCATGACACGTACCAGGCGCGCCTTCTGCAGCGGCGAGAGCTTGGCGAAGAGGTGGGTTTTCTCGGCGCGCTTGGCAAGTTCGGCGTCATCGAGCGCATCGATCTCGGAGCCGAGCAAGACGTTGCTCGCATCGATGCCAATCTGCTCGCAGACGGTGGCGGCGACGCGGTCGTTGTCGCCGGTTAGGACCTTGACCGCCACGCCCTTGGCCTCGAGGGTGGCGACGGCGCCCGCGGCACTTGCTTTGGGCGGATCGAGGAAGGCCAAAAAGCCCATCAGCACCATGTCGCACTCGTCGGCGATGCCAAACTCGCCCACGCGGCGCGGATTGGTCTTCTGCGCCACGGCAATTACGCGTAGGCCCTCGGCGTTAAGTCCGGCGATCTGCTTGCGAATCTGGGCGAGCTTCTCGTCGGTGAGCGGCTGAGCGATGCCATCGATCTCGACAAAGGAGCAGATCTCGAGCATTTCCTCGGCAGCGCCCTTGGTAACCATCTGGGTTTTGCCTTGGGCGTCGGCGACAACTACGCTCAGGCGACGGCGCGAGAAATCGAAGGGAACCTCGTCGACCTTGGTGTAGCGGTCGCGCAGGCTCTGGCTCAGCATGGAATCGGGTGCGACGGTCGAGGGCGTCACATCGGCACGGTCGATTACGGCCAGGTCGATAAGATTTTTGAGGCCGGTCTGGAAGAAGCTGTTCAAAAACGCATGGCGCAGCACGCGCGCGTCCTCGTTGCCATCGGTGTTGAGGTAGCGCTCGAGCACGATGCGGTCTTCGGTGAGGGTGCCGGTCTTGTCGCAGCACAGGACGTCCATCGCGCCGAGGTTTTGAATCGCCGGCAGCTCCTTGACGATAACCTGGCGACGGGCGAGGTCCTTGGCGCCCTGCGACAGGCTCGTGGTCACGATGACGGGAAGCATCTGCGGCGTGATGCCCACGGCCACGCTCGTGGCGAACAGCAGCGCGTCGATGACGTTGCCCTTGGTGGCGGCGTTGATGGCAAAGACGGCCGGCGCCATAACGAGCATCAGGCGCACCAGCAGCATGGAGACGCTCGAGACGCCGCGGTCAAACGCGCTTTTTTCGCCGCGCCCGTTGAGCATCTTGGCGATGCCGCCCAGGTAGGTGTCCGAGCCGGTGGCAACGACAAGCGCCATGGCGGCGCCGTTTTGCACGGAGGTGCCGGTAAAGACGATGTTCTTGCAGGCAGAGAGTGGCAGTGCGGAGCCGTCGGCGCCCTCGACGACGGTGACGGCGGTGGTCTTCTCGACGGCCTCGCTCTCGCCGGTGAGTGCGGACTCGATCACAAACAGGTCGCGCGCGGTGATGATGCGGGCGTCTGCTGGTACCATATCGCCGGCAGAGAGGCGGATTACATCGCCGGGGACGAGCTCGTCGAAGGGGATCTCGATGCGCCCGCCGTCGCGCAGGGCGGTGCAAGTGTTGGAGACCAGGTCCTTGAGGGCCTCTGCCGCATTGCCGCTGCGGGCTTCCTGGATAAACTTCATGCCGCCCGATACCAGCAGCATGGTGCCGATGACGATGACCGTGGAGGGGTCGCGCTGCGGTTCGGGCACGGCGAGCACGTCGATGTAGAGCGAGACCAGTGCGAGCGCGGCGAGGATGCCGGCGAAGGGATCGATGAACGCGTCGGCGATGCGGCGGGCGAGCGTTTTGGTCGTTGCCTCGATGGTGTTGGGGCCGACGGCGTTCAGGCGCTCAGTTGCCTGCTCGACGGTGAGGCCGTTTGCCGTGGCGTCAAGCAGTACGAGGGCGTCCTCGGCACTATGGGTGGCGGCGAATATGGTGTTCTTGGATAGGCCGGTATGAGCGGCAGGGCGCGCCGTGCGGCGGCGCTTGGAGATGGCTTCGAGTACCGTGACGGTTTTGAGCATCAGCATAGGGTCCTCCTTGTTGAGGGGAGTTAGCGTACGTGTCGTATTTGCTTCAAAAAACCTAGATGTCGCTCACGTCATGCTCTTGAGCCCACAAAGGGCGCAGCGCGCCTTTGTGGTGGTTTTGGTGATCTACCGGTGGCGTTTACGCGTGTGCGGAGTCCTCGCGGCGTGCCGAGGGCGACATGCAGGTTTTTCGACTAGGACTGCCTTCCATGGCACACCTCCTAAAGGCTGAGCGCAGCGCGCTTTGGGTATCTCGTACCCCTTTTTAATCCGCTCGTATTCTTGATGAGGGGGTTTGCGATGTCAACCCCATTGTTCGGAAAACCATCGCCCCTGACAAAGCCTTTACAGAATGCCGTAGCTCCAAAGCGCCCCCGCATCGACGCTTCGCCTGCGCTAAACTGGAAGGCACGTACGCGATTACGAGAGGGGCCCGCATGGAGGCTTACAAGCAAGAGTTCATCAAGTTCATGGTCGAGTCCGACGTTCTTAAGTTCGGCAGCTTTACGCTCAAGAGCGGCCGTCAGTCCCCGTTCTTTATGAACGCCGGCGCTTACGTGACGGGCTACCAGCTCAAGAAGCTGGGCGAGTATTACGCCCAGGCCATCCACGATAACTTCGGCGACGACTTTGATGTGCTGTTTGGACCGGCCTACAAGGGTATCCCGCTGGCCGTCGTGACCGCAATTGCCTACCACGAGCTGTACGGCAAGGAGGTCAAGTACTGCTGCGACCGCAAGGAGGCCAAGGACCACGGTGCCGATAAGGGCAACCTGCTGGGTTATGAGCCCAAGGACGGCGACCGCGTGATTATGGTCGAGGATGTCACCACCAGCGGCAAGTCCATCGACGAGACCTATCCCAAGGTTAAGGCTGCTGCCGACGTCGAAATCAAGGGCCTCATCGTGTCCCTCAACCGCATGGAGGTCGGCAAGGGCGGCGTGACCACCGCGCAGAAGGAGATCGAGGCAAAGTACGGTTTCCCCGTCGCGAGCATCGTTTCCATGGCCGAGGTCGTCGAGACCCTCTACAACCACGAGATCGACGGCAAGGTCGTCATCGACGACGAGCTCAAGACCGCCATCGACGCCTACTACGAGCAGTACGGAGCTCAGGAGTAGATAGTTACGCGGGTTTACCAACCCGCGTAACCAGTTGACGCTGCAAGCCCGCCAGA
>CABSMQ010000032.1:0-23472 GCA_902478965.1 uncultured Collinsella sp.
ACTTCTAGCTTCGTCGGCAGCGTCAGATGTGTATAAGAGACAGCAGTAAAAGCCGCAAAACAGTCCCTATTTCACCGCAACTTATGAGGAGGCTATTCGTCGCTGCCCGGTTTGCGACGGTTGGCCTTTTTAATGGCGTTGAAGTGCTTGTCATTAAGCCTGCGCTGGCGAGAGCGCTGAGGCACCTTGGTCTTTACGCGTCGACGCGGTGGACGCCCGCGACGCTCAAGCTCAGCGCGCAGCTTACGCAGGCAGCTCGCGCGATTCTGAAACTGGCTGCGGCTCTCACGCGCCGTCACGACAATCCCCGTGGGCCCATGTTTCATGCGCACCGCAGAGTCCGTCGTGTTCACGCCCTGCCCGCCCGGACCCGTCGCGCGAAACACCTGTACCTCGCAATCGTGCGCCAGCTCCTCGACCGACATCTCGGCATAGCGCGCATACTCACGCCATCCCATCTTGTTCTCATCCATATCAGCACCTCCCCTCATACAAAAAATGTGACAAAGGGACAGTCCCTTTGTCACATCGCATACCAATCGCTTGTGTTGCGCGCTTAGGCGAAGGTGATCTCGCCGTTCTCGCAGTCCATATCGGCGATACGGGCCAGGCTCTCAACGCGGAAGCCGCGCTGACGGAGCTTATCGCCGCCGCCCTGGAAGCCCTTCTCCACGGCAATACCGATGCCGGCAACCTCGGCGCCCGCAGCCTCGCAGATCTTGATGAGACCCTCAAGCGCACAGCCGTTAGCCAAGAAGTCGTCGATGATCAGAACCTTGTCGCCCTCGGACAGGAAGCGCTTACCTACAATGACCGGGTACTCCTTCTGCTTGGTGAAGGAGTAGATGGTCGTGGCATACTGCTCGCCATCGAGGTTGATGGACTGCGCCTTCTTGGCAAAGACCACCGGCACGCCGCCAAAATGCTGAGCTGCGATGCAGGCCATGCCAATGCCCGAAGCCTCAATCGTCAGGATCTTGTTGATCTCGACACCCTCGAACAGACGGGCCCACTCGGCACCCATGTGGTCGAACAGCTCAACGTCGCACTGGTGGTTGAGGAAGGCATCAACCTTAAGGACGTTACCGGCCTTTACGATGCCGTCATGGCGAATACGATCCTCAAGCTCCTGCATGGCGCAACCCCTTCTCGCGGCAACGATACCGCGCGATTAATAAACGTTGTTCGATAGTCTACCACGGACCGACCCCCGCCCGCCCCACAAGCCGCATCGCACCACAAACCAGTCTTTTTGGGACGGCGCGAATCGTGGCAGACAGCCTCCCAACACGCTAATGGCGGGCGCGCATCCTCACCAAACGCACCATGGCAAGCGCAAAGCCCACAGCGGCCACAGCCATAAGTACGTAGAACACCGAGCGAAAGCCGAATAGGAATACATCCGGACGGCCTGCAACAAAACTGGTCACGGCCTCGCCCATCGCCACGCTCATCTGCCCATACAGGATATGCGACGCCGCCGTAATGCCGAGCGCCATGCCGGCGTAGCGTGCCAAACTACCCAGGCTGCCCGCAAAGCCGAGCGCTTCGCGCGGAGCCGAGCCCATATACAGCGAGTTGTTGGGGCTCTGGAAAATCGACGTACCGCACGACATAAACGCGGCACAGCACACAATCACAGGGATGGAAGAGTGCTCGTCGAGCGTACTTACCGCAAAGAGCCCGCACACGTACACGCCCAGGCCGACCGCCGTGGGACCCTCGCAGCCAACACGGTCCGAAACCGCACCCGAAAGCGGGCCGATAAAGGCATTCACCATCGGCAGCGCCAAAAACAGCAATCCGGAAATGTCGGAACCAAAGCCGTGGGCGTCCTGAAAATAGAACGGCAGGATAAACTCGGATGCGCCAATACCAACGAACACGATGAGCATGCAGGCAAGGTTGATGGTAAAGGCCGAATTTGCAAAGCAGCGACGAGCGGCCTCGGCAAGGGACATGGGACGGTCGCCGGTCTCCGGCTTAACATGCGGCAACGTGTAGAGCCCCACGATAAACGAGATGACGCCAATGGGCAGGTTGATGAGGAAGATGCTCTCCCAGGGAAAGCTTGCCACCAGCATGCCACCGAGCACGGGGCCACACATCATGCCGAGGGCCACGAAGGTCGCGAGAATACCCATGGCACGGCCTCGTTCGCGCGCCGGAAACGACTCGGTGATGATACCCATGTTGTTGGCCATGGCCGCCGCGCAACCGACACCCTGAACAATGCGTGCCAGGATAAGAACCTCGAGCGAGGCCGAAAGGCCGCACAGCAGCGAACCGACCGAAAAGACGATGACGCCCAGCTGAAACACATTCACCTTGCCGCGCACGTCGCCCAGACGGCCAAACGGCAACATAGCCACGCAAGTCGCAAGCAGATACACCGAGCTCACCAGCTGGATGCGGTCGAGGCCCACGCCCAGCTCCTTTTGCATCACGGGCAGCGCCACGGTCACGACGGTCGAATCCAGACACACCATAAACGTCATGATGAGCACGGTAAACAGAATCGCCCACTTGTTCTTGCCATGGGTGTCGCCCTCTAGGGCAATGTGCTCGCGGCGCAGCTGCTCTGCAGTTTTCTCCATATCCATCCTTTCGAGTGGCGCAACGCAAAAACGGGGCCCCAATCGCCTGCAAACTGCCGCGATTGGGGTCCCGCCTACGGAATCGGAACGAAAGGTCGCCGAAGCTTTCTGCCAGCATCGGCGCCTTGTACGGAGCTAGCCTAGCACTGCTCGAGTGCCTGCTCAAGGTCGGCAATCAAGTCGGCCGTGTCCTCGAGGCCGCACGACAGGCGCACCATGTCGGCGGAGATGCCACAGGCGATGAGCTCCTCATCGTTCATCTGGCGATGTGTGGCATTAGCGGGATGCAGGCAGCAAGTGCGGGCGTCGGCCACGTGCGTGGCGATCTGGGCGAGCTTGAGGCTCTTCATAAAGGTCTCGGCCGCCGCGCGACCACCGTTAAAGCCAAAGCTCACAACGCCGCAGGTACCGTTGGGCATGTATTTCTGAGCGATGTCGTAGTACTTATCGCCCTCCAGGCCCGGATAGCTCACGAAGCGCACCTTGGGATGGCTCTGCAGGAACTTGGCAACGGCCAGGCCGTTCTCGCAATGACGCGGCATGCGCACATGCAGGCTCTCGAGCGAGCTGTTCAAGAAGAAGGCCGCCTGAGGGTTCTGCATGGGGCCGAGGTCGCGCATGAGCTGAGCGGTTGCCTTGGTAATGAAGGCGCCCTCACGACCGAACTTCTCGGCATAGGTCACGCCGTGGTAGCTCTCGTCGGGCGTGGTGAGACCCGGGAACTTGTCCGCATGGGCCATCCAGTCAAACTGGCCGTGGTCGACGATCACGCCGCCCAGGTAGGCAGCATGTCCATCCATGTACTTGGTGGTGGAGTGCGTAACGATGTCGGCGCCCCACTCAAAGGGACGGCACATCACGGGCGTCGGGAAGGTGTTGTCGACCATCAGCGGCACGCCGTGATCATGCGCGGCCTTGGCAAAGCGCTCAATATCGAGCACGGCAAGGGCGGGGTTGGCGATCGTCTCGCCAAAGACGAGCTTTGTGTTGGGCTGAAAGGCAGCCTCCAGCTCCTCATCGGTGCAGTCGGGGGCAACGAACGTGCAGGTCAAGCCCATGCGACCCATGGTATGGGCGAGCAGGTTATACGTACCGCCGTAAATGGCAGAGCTCGCGACCACATGATCGCCGGCACCGGCCACATTAAAAATCGCGAGGAAGTTCGCAGCCATGCCCGAGCTCGTGAGCATCGCGGCGGTGCCTCCCTCCATCTCGCAGATCTTGGCGGCAACCAAATCGCACGTGGGGTTCTGCAGACGGCTGTAGAAGTAGCCCGACTCCTCCAGGTCAAACAGCTTGCCCATGTGCTCAGACGTGTCGTACTTCCACGTGGTGGACTGGTAGATGGGCACCTGGCGCGGCTCGGCATCTCCCGGGTGATAGCCGCCCTGAACACATGTGGTACCGATGGTCTGCTCGCTCATATCTAGCTCCCTTGCCTGGGTTACGTTTTATTCGGTTCACGATACCGCTACCCCGCACCCCTCTCAACCCATCCCCAAGGTAGGTTAAGGGACAAATTGATCAGGGGTATTTATCTCAAGCCTTGGCGTTTGCTTGACAGAGAAAAATGAGACATACATGAAGCTCTCGACGATTACATGCACCGTCACGGGTACCATAGGCGGGTACACCGTAACCAAGGAGACAACGATGAAGCAAATCGATATCGCCCAGCTCGACACCGCGGCCTGCCAGGCTCAGGCTGCCGAATACCACGCCCGTGGCTTTAACTGCGCCCAGGCCGTTGCCTGCACGCTCGCACCTGCCGTCGGGCTCGACCCCCAGACCGCCTTTACCCTTACCGAGGGCTTTGGCACCGGCATGGGCGGCATGACCGAAACCTGCGGCGCCATCTCGGGCGCCGTGGCCATCATGGGCTTTGTAATGAGCGACGGCATGGAAAACCCCAAGACCAAGGGCCAGACCTACAAGCTGTCGCGCGAAATCGCAAAGCGTTTTGGCGAGAAGAACACGACGACCGTCTGCGGCACGCTCAAGGGCATCGGATCGGACAAGGGTCCGCTCCGCAGCTGCCCCGGCTGCATCGACGATGCCGTCGAGATCGCCTGCGATGTGCTAAAGCAGCTCGCCGAGTAAACGGCGGCAACATAAATCGACAGCCGGCGCGCTTGGAATCAATCCAAAAGCACGCCGGCCGTCGCCGTTAGAACTCGGCAAATTCGGGAGCGCCGACCTCAATCTCCTCGCGCCCCGCCAAAAGCTCGCGTATCTTAGCGCAAAACGGCTCCTGCTCCCCCGCCTTAAACACCAAATGAAGTGTCACGGCATCAGTGTAATCAGCATCCGAAACCTTGGCACCCGAATCCTGCGCCAAACGAAGCACCTGCTCATACTGCGGATAGGCCACACGCACGTCAACAGGCACGACACTCGTCATCTCAACGATCTGCCCGGCCTCCTGAGCCGCGGCCACCGCCGCCTGCGTCGCCGCGGTATAGGCGCGCACCAAGCCACCAGGCCCCAACAGCGTGCCACCAAAATAGCGCGTCACTACGCAGCAAACATTTTTGAGCTCCGCGCCGCGCAACACCTCGAGCGTCGGCATACCGCTCGTGCGGCTCGGCTCACCATCATCGCTCTGGCGCTCGCGTCCATCGACTAAAATCCACGCGGGAACATTGTGTCGAGCGTCGTAATGACGTTTGCGAACCATCTCGATAAAGGCATTCGCCTCATCCTCGGACTCAATATGGACCAGCTGGGCAATAAACCGGCTCTTGCGATCCACAAACTCGCCCGAAGCCTCAATATTCGATTGCAGAGTAAAATAGCTGTCCAACAAAGCCCCTCAACAACAAGCAAAGCAACAAACAGCCTCAATAATAAGGCAAAGCCCGTACCGTTAGCCCCAGTAAATAGAACGGCAACGTCAATGACCAGGCAAAGACAGCGAGACGGCGTCAGCTGAGTCGATTTGGCCCGAAAGAGGAGGGAGCACGCCTTATGGCGGCGACCGACGAATGAGCGCCAAATCGGCCAGCTGACGCCGTCGAAGGCGAGAACCCGTCAGCGCGAGCAAGGTGCCTTGAAAGACGAGGGCATTGACCTTATGGTCATGCCCGAAGGCTTGAAAGGCAGATTGCCGCGCTGACGGGTTCGCAGCGTCAACAAAGTGCTGAGTGGGCCTATAAGCCGGGTTCTGTCGTGAACGGTCATTTATCTTGTCTGCACGTTACCATGCAGCTCCACGCACGCTACCCGAACGCGGACCGGGCAGGCCCATAGCGTTCCTATTCGCGCTTGCTCCGGATGGGGCTTGCCAAGCCGCCGTGTTACCACGACGCTGGTGGTCTCTTACACCACCGTTTCAGCTTTTCCCTTTACGCCTTGCGGCGCAGGTGGGAGTCTTCTTTTCTGCGGCGCTTTCCGTCGGATCACTCCGCCCGGCCGTTAGCCGGCATCCCGCCCTCTGGAGCCCGGACTTTCCTCACGCGTGCTGCAAGCAGCACATCGCGCGACCGTCTGGCCCACTCAGCAGTGCAAGAGTGTAGCACACCGTTGCCGCAGGCAATGGCACAACACAAGCGTTCGACACGATAAACCAAGAACCGCGCTATGCAGTACAATAGGGGCGTCGATGGGCAACGTCACCAGTCGAGACGCGACCGCGCTCCGCACCCCTCCGTCTACTCGGTGCGTTCCCGCCTCCTCCCCGAGGCGGGATGTCGGCATTTTTCATGCACCGACAACCCAATAGCCTATGGACAGTACGGGCAGCATCGCGCACGGGCAGCATCGCGTACCTCAGCAACAAATGCAAAAAGGGACCCGTCCATTGCGGACGGATCCCTTAAAACAAGTGATCGTCAAACCGATTTACTCGGCGTCAGTCTCCTCGTCCTTCTTCTCGGAAGGCAGCGGGGTAACCTCGATCTCGACGCCCAGAGTCTCAGCAGCAGACTTCATGGACAGGGAGATACGACGACGGTCGAGGTCGATCTCCATGACTTTGACCTGAACCTTGTCGCCCACGTGGGTGACCTGAGAAGGCTGATCGACGTGCTTGTTGGCCATCTCGGAGATGTGCACCAGGCCCTCGATGCCCTCGCCCAGGTCGACGAAAGCGCCGAACGGGACAAGCTTGGTCACAGTACCCTCGACGATAGCGCCGACGGGGTACTTCTTGACCAGTGCGCGCCACGGATCCTCGGTGGTCTGCTTGAGACCCAGGGAGATGCGCTCGCGGTTGAGGTCGACGTCGAGAACCTCGACCTCGACCTCCTGGCCGACCTTGACAACCTCGGAAGGATGGTTGACGTGGTTCCAGGAGAGCTCGGAAATGTGGATGAGGCCGTCGATACCGCCGAGGTCGACGAAGGCGCCGAAGTCGACGATGGAGGAAACGGTGCCCTGGAGACGCATGCCAGACTTGAGCTTGGACAGAATCTCGGAGCGCTCGGCCTTACGGGACTCCTCGAGCACGACGCGACGGGAGAGGACGACGTTGTTGCGGTTGCGGTCCATCTCGATGACGCGGGCCTCGATGCGGGTGCCCATGTAGGAGGTGAGGTCCTTGACACGACGGAGGTCGACGAGGGAAGCGGGCAGGAAGCCACGCAGGCCGATGTCGAGGATCAGGCCGCCCTTGACAACCTCGATAACCTCGCCCTCGACGTTCTCGCCGGAGTTGAACTTCTCCTCGATGCGGTTCCAAGCACGCTCGTACTCGGCACGCTTCTTGGACAGGACCAGACGACCGTCCTTGTCCTCCTTCTGGAGAACCAGGGCCTCGATGGGATCACCAAGTGCAACGATGTCTGCAGGGTTAGCGTCCTTACGGATGGACAGCTCGCGGACCGGGATAACGCCCTCGGACTTGAATCCGATGTCAACGAGCACCTCGTCATGCTCGATCTTAACGACAGTGCCGTTAACGAGATCGCCCTCATCAAAGTCGGTAATCGTACCGTCGATGAGGTTGTTCATCTCCTCCTCGTTGACATCGTCAAGAGAGAAAATGGACGAGTTCTGAATCTCACTCAAAGGTGGACCCCTTTCGAACTACGGGGCCCCGATTGCTAGGACCTACAGAAGGGTGCGACAAGCACACAACGTTTAGGAACACTCGGGAGCCGACAGATACTAATGTGACGCTTATGCAATCACGTTCGTATAGGTTACGGGGAAATGAGTTCGATTTCAAGCGTGAACTGCGATTTTTTACTCGTGTGGAGACTTTTTCGTAATCTTATGAACACACGTCTCCGCAACTTGACGATAACCAGCCAGGCATTCGGCTTTGGGGTAAAGTATCCGGAGCCAACGATTCTAGATCGATTTTTCGAGAAAGGTGCCCGCGTGCTCAAAGCAGTCGTTTTCGATATGGACGAGACGCTTCTCAGCATCAACCTCAACGCGTTCATCCTTCGCTATTTTAAGGATGTCTCTTCGATGCTCGCGGATATCGGGCGCCGCAGCCGCGGTGGCACGATGGCACGCCTCGGCACCATCCTAGTCGACCTCAACGCCAATCGCCGCAGCGGCACGGACAACCGCACCAATCTTGAGTTTTACCAAGAAGAGGTCGAGCGCCGATGCGGGATCCGCCTCTCCGATCCCCTCATCTACGAGGCGTTTACCTACTATGACCGCGAAGTTCTTCCGTACAAGAACGACGATGTCATTAACGCCCACGCCATGCCGGGCGCACACGCCGCGCTCCAGGCCGTACAGGACGCAGGGCTGCGTTGCGCGCTCTTTACCAACCCCAGCTTTCCCCAAGGGGCCATCGAGTGCCGCATGGGCTGGGGCGACCTGGCCGACGCCCCCTTTGAGCTCGTCACGCACATGGGAAACACCACCCGCTGCAAGCCCGATGCCACCTACTATCTAGAGCAGCTTCAGGTGATGGGACTCGAGCCACACGAGGTCCTTATGGTGGGCAACGATCCCAAACGCGACTTCCCGTCCCCCGATTGCGGCATCCAAACCGCCTTTGTGGGCCAAGGCAAGCCCAGCCGAGCCACCTGGCGCGGAACCATGGAAGACTTCGCCCGCGACTTTAACGCCGTAATCGAGGCCTTCTACGAGCACCAAATAGCCAACGAACTGTCATAGAACCCCTCACTCGCTCCAAACAAAACAACGCCGCAGGTTGAGCATAAGCCAGCGAAAACGCCCCTAAGCGAGCAATGTGCCTTGAAAGAGGAGGGCATAGGCCTTCTGGCCATGCCCGACGATTGAAAGGTAGATTGCCGCTTAGGGGCGTTTGCAGCGTCGACCGGTTACGCGGTTTGGTAAAACCGCGTAACTAACAAACCTGGGTTTTGCCGATCATGATGTTGAGGATCTCGACGTCGGTATCTTTCATACCCACACGGCCCACGTAGCCCATGCTGGCGATTGTCTGCTCAACGGTATCCTGGATCAGGCCCTCGCCGGCGCGGAAGCCGCGACCCTGCATAGCCATATCGTGGCCCAGAATCGCTGCATCAACGGCAGCCGAGATCTTGGCGGCACAGCTCGCCTTGGCGCCGTCGCACACGATGCCGCCCACGTTGCCAAGCGTATTCGATACCGTCGCGCCAATCTGCTCGCGCGTGCCACCGCACAGCCAGGTAATGGCTGCACCGGCACCGCACGCGGCGCAAATCGCACCGCAAAACGCCGAGAGCGCACCAATATAGCTCTTGATATGCACGGCGATAAGATCGGACAGCATCACGGCGCGCACCAGGCGCTCGTGGTCGCAGCGCAGGTACTCGGCATACTCCATGACGGGCAATGCGCAGGTAATGCCTTGATTACCCGAGCCGCACACAATGGCGACCGGCAGCGCGCAACCGTTCATGCGGGCGTCGGATCCGGCGGCCGCACGGGCACGGGCACGGCAGGCGACGTCATCGGCACGAGCACCCAGCAGCGTGCGGCCCACCTCGGCGCCCCAAGCGTGCGCAAGGCCCTCGGCACTGATCGCGCCATTCAGCTCAATCTGACGCTCAACGGCAGCGCGGGCGTCCTCAATGTCGCCGTCCTCAATAAAGTCGATGATGGACTCAATCGACATGGGCGTGTCGGCCTTATCCGCCGCCCGCTCGGCCACCACACGCTCGGCGCAGGCGGCACACTCCCCCGCCGACTTGCCGCATACCGGAATACCGTCGAGCGTATGGCACGTGACATTGGTGTGATGATCGGTAATCTCGACGACCGCGGTATGGCCCCCGGCCGTGGCAGTCACCTTGATGTAGAGGTTGGGCACACCCTCGACAAGCGACACATCGCAGTAGCCGGCGTCGGCGAGGAGCTTGGCCACGCGTGCACGGTCTTCATCGTTAACGCTCTCGAGCACCTCGAGAGCGCTCTTAGCGTCGCCGCCCACGGCACCCAACACGGCCGCAGCCTCAATACCATGCATTCCGCCCGAATTGGGCACGGTCACGCTCTTAACGTTCTTGATGATGTTGCCCGAGCAGGCAACGTCCATGTGATCGGGTTCGCAACCGAGCGTCTGGCTCGCCAGCGCCGCTGCATAGGCAACGGCAATGGGCTCGGTGCAGCCGAGTGCACAGACAAGTTCGCGGTTCAAAACATCGCAAAACGCGGCATCACGAAGGGAATCGGTAGGCATAGGTATCTCCTGCTTGCATAACGGGCTGGGCTCTCAAAAAAGTTAGCTCCTTTATTTGATAACAATGCATCAAAAACCGCAACCATGGTTCCGGCAGACGGCGCTCAAGCGCAAACTGACGACATTCATTCACGAGAAGCCAGTCTTGTTGCCTGCTAAAGCGTTTGACCAAAAAACGCTCGAGCGTTTACGCAAAAGTCGCGCTATCATGCAGTCGAACGCGGTAAACACCTTTAGCATTTGCGCCGCACAGACCAGAGAGGAACCATCCATGAAGATCGGTATCGGTAACGACCACGCCGCCGTCGAGCTCAAGAACATCATTTCCGAGCACCTGAAGGAGCGCGGCTGCGAGGTCGTGAACTTTGGCACCGACACCTCCGAGAGCTTAGACTACCCCATCGCCGGCTACAAGGTGGGTAAGGCCGTTGCCAACGGCGACGTCGACCTGGGCATCCTCATCTGTGGCACCGGTGTCGGGATTAGCTTGGCTGCCAACAAGGTCGAGGGCGTACGCGCCGTTGTGTGCTCCGAGCCCTTCAGCGCCAAGCTCTCCCGCATGCACAACAATACCAACGTGCTCGCCTTTGGCGCCCGCGTCGTGGGCTCCGAGCTCGCCAAGATGATCGTCGACGAGTGGCTCGACGCCGAGTTTGAGGGTGGTCGCCACGAGCGTCGCGTTAACCTCCTCAACGAGATCGACCACACGCGCGGCCTTAAGATCGTCGACGAAGCCTAAACTATTCAGTGCCACAAGCTAACAGCAGGGGCCCGCTCGGAACACATGTCCGAGCGGGCCCCTGCATAGATTTTGGAATAAAAGGGCGCCGCAGATGGAGTTCCGCGGCGCCCAAGCCACACGCTAACAGCTTTAAGGAGTCAAAGCTGGTTTAGCCAAAGAAGCGCTTGATCTCAATCTCGGCGTTCTCCAAACAGTCGGAGCCGTGGATCACGTTGGCGTTGACATCGACGGCAAAGTCGCCGCGGATGGTACCAGGAGCAGCGTCAAGCGGGTTGGTAGCGCCCATGAGGGTGCGCATCTTAGCAACAGCGGAGAGACCGGAAACGACCATCTTGACGACCGGACCGCTCGTCATAAAGTCGCAGAGACCGCCAAAGAAGGGCTTGTCGGCCAGATGGGCGTAGTGCTCCTCGACGGTAGCGCGCTCGAGCGTGGTCATCTCCATGCGCTCGATGACAAGGCCGCTGCGCTCGATGCGAGCAACAATCTCGCCGATCTTGCGGTCACGCACGGCGTCGGGCTTAATCATGATGAAGGTCTTCTCGATAGCCATAAAAGTAGCCTTTCAAGTAGGTTCGCGCGTGCCCAAGTCCCATTCCGGCACCCGCCTGGACTGCATCGTAACAGAGTTTTAGCTGCAGTTAAACAAAAAGCTGTTTATTGAAACGTTGCAATTTATTGAAGCGTTCCATATGTGTCACTTCTGTTTCGAAGCTCGATTAGAGTACCATCCGACTGCCCATCAACCGCATCGAGCAGAGCAGACGGTCGGTTGCCGCCCGCGAACGTACCCCCTTCACAACCTGCCCAAAGGTCCTACAGAAGTTCTCGACAAGCCCCTCCCCCATAGCAACAAAATACGGGCGTCCGCATCAGCAGATACCCGTAAAAGCAAAAACGATTTATCGATAAATGGCCAAAGCCGCTTCAGTCAAATCCCTACTTTGCCCCGTGGCCCATCTCGACGACCTTGGTCAGCGATCCAAACACGCCCTCGTCGGCCACGAGCTGTGCCTCGGCGCGCTGCAGCTGCACGGCAACGGCGGCAGGGGCGGTACCGCCCTCGGTCGTACGCGCGGCGACAATTGAGGGGATGTCGAGCGCCTCGGTAATATCGCGTTCAAAGAGCGGGCTTGCCTCCTGGAACACCTCAAACGGCAGGTCCTCAAGATTGCAGCCACGCTTCTCACACATCAGGACCAGATGGCCCACCACGGCATGTGCCTCGCGGAACGGCAGACCACGCTTAGCCAGGTAATCGGCAACATCGGTGGCGGCAAGGTGCCCCACGCCGCACTCGCGCGCCATGGCATCCTCGTTGACGGTCCAAGTCGAAATCATACCGGCCATAACCGACAGACACTGCATGAGCGTATGGGCGGTATCGAGCGCGCTCTCCTTGTCCTCCTGCAAGTCCTTGTTATAAGCAAGCGGCAAGCCCTTCATGGTTACCAGCAGCTGCACCAGGTTGCCGTACACGCGACCGCTCTTGCCGCGGATAAGCTCGGCAAAGTCGGGGTTCTTCTTCTGCGGCATGATAGACGAGCCGGTGGAGTAGGAGTCTGAAAGCGTGATAAAGCCAAATTCGGAGCTCGACCACAGCACGATCTCCTCGGAAAGACGCGACAGGTGCATCGCCATGACGGATCCGGCGTAATGCAGATCGAGCAGGAAATCACGGTCGGAAACGGCATCGAGCGAGTTGGGGATCACGCCCGCAAAGCCAAGTTCGGCAGCCGTCATCTGGCGATCGAGCGGATAGCTCGTACCGGCAAGCGCAGCGGCACCCAGCGGGCAGTTGTCGGCAGCATCAAAGGCGGCCTTCAAACGCGTAAAGTCGCGCGCGAACATCCAGGAATACGCCAGCAGATGATGCGACAGAAGCACGGGCTGAGCGTGCTGCATGTGCGTGTAGCCCGGCAAAATCACCTTGTCGTACTTCTTAGCCGCATCCACCAGCACATGGCGCAGCTCTAGATTGGCCTCCATGAGCTCCTTGGCCAGCGCCTTGACGCCCAGGCGCGTGTCGGTCGCCACCTGGTCGTTGCGCGAACGGCCGGTATGCAAGCGCTTACCGGCCTCGCCGATGCGACGCGTCAGCTCGCTCTCGATGGACATATGAATGTCCTCATCGTTGATATCGAAGGTGAAGTTGCCGGCATCGATATCCTGTTCGATTCCGGTCAGGCCATTGGCAATCGCCTGCTCGTCCTCGGCACTGATGATGCCCTTGGCCGCCAGCATTTTGGCATGCGCCTTAGAGCCGGCGATATCCTGTTTATAGAGATGTTTGTCGACCGGCAGCGACGCGCCAAACTCCTGCGTGACCTCGGCCACGCCTGCCTCAAAACGACCACCCCAAAGAGCCATGGAACCGTCCCCTTTCTCCAAATACCAATACAAGCGCCCAAAGCAATACGCCATGTCGCTAAAGCGATTTATCAACCGCTAGTTTTACACACTCCCTGCCGCGCGCGGGGCCATGTGGCTAATTTGCAAAGAAGTGACGCACCATGCACTTGGCACCCAACGTCTCCCTCCGGATGTTGCCCTGCGAACCATCGATCCAGGCCTTCAGGCTCATAGGAACGTCCTCGACCCTTACAGCATCGAACTCGGGCGCGAGGGCAAGCAAAGCATGCGCGATAGCATTGAACATAATGGATACTCCTCATATATATAGGCACAGAGCCGCCAAATTGATAGAAGGAGCCCCGCCGGACAACCCCGGCGGGGCTCGGACTCAGCCGCAGACGCGGCATCATATATGCGGGCGGAACGTAGGGGCCACCGATGTTAAGAAGTGTCAGCAAGCATAACGAAAGGTAGGGACCCCGTGCGCCCGTTATGTATCACGCGGATGGGCCGCGCGGATACCAAGGGAAGGAGGCGCTAGGCCTGGGCGGCAGCAGAGCTGGGGCCCTGGACCTTTGCCCACGTCTTGAGCGACAGCGTATCGATCTCGATAAAGCCGGCGCTGGCCTTCTCGTCAAACGTGGTGTCGCGGTCGTAGGTAGCCAGACCGTAGTCGTAGAGGCTGAAGGGGCTCTTGCGGCCGACGACATGGCAGTTGCCCTTAAAGAACTTCAGACGGACAGTGCCGGTCACGAACTTTTGCGTGTCGGCCATAAAGGCATCGAGCGCGTTTTTGAGCGGGCTGTACCACTGGCCGTTGTACACGGCGGTGGCCCAATCCTGCTCGAGCTTGATCTTGGTCTTGAGCAGGTCGCCCTCGACGCAGATGTCCTCGAGCGCCTTGTGGGCGGTGATGAGCGTCAGGGCGCCGGGAACCTCGTAGCACTCGCGGCTCTTAAGGCCCACCAGGCGATCCTCGACCAGATCGAGACGGCCAAAGCCATTGTCGCCGGAGATCTTGTTGAGGGCGATGACGATCTCAGAGAGCTTCATCTTCTTGCCGTCGACGGCGACGGGCTTGCCGGCCTCAAACTCAATCTCGGTGTAGGTCGGGGTGTCCGGGGTGTCCTCGGGATTCTTGGTCATAACCCAAGCGTCGTCGAGCGGCTCATTCCAGGGATCCTCCAGGTGACCGCACTCAATGGCACGACCCCACAGGTTGTCGTCGATGGAGTAGGGGTTGTCGTTGGCACCCTCGGGAACCGGCACGTTGTGGGCGTGGGCATAGGCGACCTCGTCGGGGCGACACTTCAGGTCCCACTCGCGAACCGGGGCGATAACCTTGAGCTCGGGGTCGAGGGCCTTGACGGCGGCCTCAAAACGGACCTGGTCGTTACCCTTGCCGGTGCAGCCGTGGGCGACGTAGGTCGCGCCAAACTCGTGGGCGACCTCGACAAGCTTCTTGGCAAGCAGCGGGCGAGACAGGGCGGAGAGCAGCGGATACTTGTTCTCGTACATGGAGTTTGCTGCAATGGCTTTGGTCAGGAACTCATCGGAGAACTCGTCGCGCAGGTCGAGCACCTGGCAATCGAGAACGCCCAGGTCGAGCGCCTTCTGCTTCTTGGCATCCAGTCCGGTCTCTTCCTGGCCCACGTTGCCGCAGACACAAACGACATCGAGATTCTTCTCGTCCTGGAGCCACTTGACACATACGGATGTATCAAGACCACCGGAATATGCGAGAACGACTTTTTCCTTGCTCATGGCTGTTTCCTTTCGCCCTTGGTAGCTAGTTAGAACATCGGTCAGTTGCAAGTCATTTCAAGGTCATATACCGTGCAATATCAGGTTAAATAGCAAAAATCAGCACATACATGCCCTAGAAACATGCAGCAATGTCGTGCTAAAACCCAACGACCTCAAAATGACTCTGTTGAGGCATTGCGCCCCATGCGGACAGAGACGATTGTTATCGTCGTCGGGAAATTGCGCGCTGGCGTCGGATGGCATTGTCTGCAGTGGTGATGATCTTTACGAACTGCATCTGCCTCTCCTTTCACGTATCGCCGGGCGCAATTCAAATATCGCAAACGGTACCTTTTCCTCGGTAAGCGGCTCTTTTGCCGTCTCCGTTTTCGATGTTCGCTATATTACGATAAAGTGCACGCTGCGCAAGCGGCAAATTCAAATTTCTGAAAAGTTTTTTCATTAGTTTGTGAATTGCAGTGCAAATACGCACCATTCCTGCGAAAATACGCTCGACTACTAGTTGATGGTTATAACGTCTGAAACAATCTCGAAACGAAAGGCGCATTTTTATGCAAACTTACGAATCGGACGCCAACATCGGCAACATTAAGATTCTCGCCGTCGATATGGACAAGACGCTGCTGACCGACGAGCGTGTGCTGCCCCAGGGTCTTGATGAGCGCCTGGACAAGCTCGCCGACGCCGGCATCGTATTCTGCCCCGCCAGCGGACGTCCCGCCCCCAAGCTCGAGGAGATGTTCGAGGGCATCAAAAACCGCCTTGCTTTTTGTCCCGACAACGGAGCGTGCGTGATCTATCGCGGCAGCTATATCTATAAGAGCAATATTGACGTGGAGCTGTATCAGCAGGTCTTGAACCGTGCCTCGGAGGATCCTCGCGCTGTCCCCGTCCTGTGCTGCTTCGACGAGTTCTACGTGCTTGCCCGCGACCATCAATACCACGACGAGATCAGCGTCTACTACAACACAATCAACTACGTCGACAGCTTTGAGGGCATTGATTTCGAGTCCAACAAGATTTCGGTCTTCTTCCCCGGCTACGACGCCGAGCCCGCTTTCCGCGAGACCTATAGCCCCGAGTTCTCGGACAAGCTCTACGTCACCAACGCCGGGCGCGAGTGGATCGACTTTATGAACCTGGGCGTCGACAAGGGCGCCGGCGTCGCGCACCTGTGCGAGCACCTGGGCATCGATATTGCCGATGCTGCCGCCGTGGGTGATACCTACAACGACATCCCCATGCTGGAGCGCGTCGGTCACAGCTTTATCGTGGACAACGCCGAGGAGCATATGAACGCGCACGCCAAGTGGCGCATTCCGAGCAACAACGACGGGGGCGTACTGACGCTCATCGACGCCATCTTGGCGGCTCGTTAATCTATCCCGTCGCCATGCCCGGGGCCGACCGCTTGATTTTTGCTCGGTCAAGTCCTGGGCTCGCACGAAGAGCACATTTAGTGCTCTTCGGCTCGTGCGGAATCTACAAAAATCAAGCGGTCGGCCCCGGGCATGGCCATGTTGACTTTGCTTGCCGCCAAGATGGCCTCTTGAGTGTCTAGATACTTGGCTGAATTTATTTGAACAGAGGGGAGCCCCTTTTTGGAAGGGGCTCCCCTCTGTTTTGGTTACTTTGGGGTTGTGGGCACTTCCCTATTTGGCGTCGGCCCAGGTTATGCCGGTGCTGGCTTCGGCGATTAGGGGTACGCGTAGGTCTACGACGTGCTCCATGACGTCACGGACCATGGCGGTGAGGCGCTCGACTTCGTCGACGGGGCACTCAAAGTCCAGTTCGTCGTGTACCTGCAGGATCATGTGGGCGGCAAAGCCCTCTTCTTCCAAGCGGCGGCTTACGCGGGCCATGGCGATCTTGATGATGTCGGCCGCGGTGCCCTGCATGGGGTGGTTCATGGCCGTGCGCTCGCCAAAGCCGCGAAGTTGCGGATTTTTGGCCTTGAGCTCGGGAATATGGCGTCTGCGGCCATACATGGTCTCGGCGTAGCCCGTCTGCTTGGCACGTGCCACCACGCTGTCGAGGAACATACGCACGCCCGGATAGGCCTCGTAGTAACGGTCGATCATGTCGCGTGCCTCGACCATCGAGATATGCAGCGACTGCGACAGGCCGTAGGCCTGCTGACCATACACGATGCCAAAGTTCACGGCCTTGGCGCGACTGCGCAGGTCGGGCGTTACCTCGGACACCGGCACACCAAACACGCGCGCCGCCGTCTCGGCATGGAAGTCCTCGCCCTCGTTAAAGGCGCGCACCAAGTGCTCGTCACCCGAGAGATGTGCCAGCAGACGCAGCTCTATCTGCGAGTAGTCCACCGCCAAAAAGACGCTTCCTTCGCCTGCCGAAAACGCCGTCTTGACGGTACGACCCAGCTCCGAGCGCGTCGGGATGTTCTGCAGGTTCGGGTCGCTCGAGGACAGACGCCCCGTTGCCGTGATGGTCTGGTTGTACGTGGTGTGCACGCGACCGTCACCACGGCGCAGCGGGCCCAGCGTATCCAGATAGGTGGACTTGATTTTGGACTTTTCACGCCAATCCAAGATCAGACGCACGATTTCGTGGTCGCGGGCAAGGTCGCTCAACACCTTGGCGTTGGTCGAATAGTAGCCGCGCTTAGTCTTCTTGAGGCCCTTGGTCGGAAGCCCCATCACATCAAAGAGCACATGCGACAGCTGCATGGGACTGCCGATGTTAAAGGTCTCGTCACCCGCCAGGTCGCGAATACTGCGCTCAACCTCGGTAATCTGGGTCGCCAGACCCTCGGACAGACTGTGCAGGCGGTCGGGATCCACGAGCATGCCCGCGCGCTCCATCTTGGCAAGCACCGGCACGAGCGGCATCTCGATGCCATCGAACACGTTGGCGGCATTCTCACGGGCCATGCACTCGCGCAACGGCGTCACGAGCGCCAGTGTCAGAGCCGCAGTACGGGCGGCAGGCGCTGGAGCGTCCTCGCCGGCACCCTCTGCGCCGCGCGCCGCAGGCAGCGCCATCTGCAGATACGTATCGGCCAGATATGCCTCATCGAACTCGGAGCGATCGGAATCCAGCAGATAGGCAGCGACCACGGTATCGAAGATACGCGTGGAATCGGTAGCGAGCGGATCCATGAGCTCGAGTTCAGAAGAATCGATGGGCGAAAGCTCGTGCAACAACGCCTTCATATCCGGGCTCGCCACGCGGCCCTCCACAAACAGGCGCGCAAGCACGCCGGCAATCACGCCGTGGGCGAAGTTGAAGCCATCGACTACGGCAGTGGTACCGCCGTCGCCCTCCTCGAGCGCGAACAGGCCCTTGGACGTCGCCAACCACAGCGTGCGCGTCAGTCCAAAGAGCGCGCCCTCTTCCTTGTCGTCGTCCACCACGGCGGCGACCCACTCGCCGGCATCAATCGCGCGGGAAACCTCAGCCGCAACGGCACCAAGCGCGTCGGCATCGCCGGCGGCTGCGCGAACCATCGCAGGTATCTCAAACACACTGGAGGCAGCAGCAGCCCCGCCCTCGCCGCCGATCAGCGCCAAGAAACGGTTCTGCATGGCGGTGATACCAAGCGTGCCCAGCGCCGCGGACACTTCGTCGGCAGAAAACGCCGGGAAGGACGTTTCGTCAAAGTCGAGCTCGACGGGCGCATCGGTGCGAATGGTTGCGACCTTGCGGCTCAGCAGCGCATCGTCGATGTGCGCACGCAGGTTCTCGCCCATCTTGCCCTTGACCTCGTCGGCATGCGCGATGACCTCGTCCAAGCTGCCGTACTGTGCGATGAGCGCGCTCGCCTTTTTGGGGCCGATGCCCGGTACGCCGGGAATGTTGTCCGACGTATCGCCCTTTAGACCGTAAAAATCGGGCACGAGCGCCGGCGTAATGCCGTGATACAGGTCGTCCACGCTCTCGGGCGTCATGATCGCCACGTCGGACAGGCCCTTGCGGGTCGAGACCACGTTGACGTGCTCGGTCACGAGTTGATACATGTCGCGGTCGCCGGTCACCAGCAGCATGTCGCAGCCGGCCTCTTCACCCAGGCGCGCCATGGTTCCCAGGATATCGTCGCCTTCCCAGCCCTCGGACTGCAGAATCGGCACGTTGAGCGCGGTGAGCAGCTCCTTGATCATCGGAAACTGCGCATGCAGATCGGGGTCCATGGGCGGGCGTTGCGCCTTATACTGCGGCAGCATCTCCATGCGCACGCGCGGTTTGCCCTTGTCAAACGCCACGACCACACCGTCGGGGTTAAAGGCATCGATCATCTTAAGAAACATGTTCAGAAAGCCAAAGATCGCGTTGGTGGGGCGCCCGTCCGGCGCATTCATGGTGGGCGGCACGGCGTGGAAGGCGCGGTGCATGAGCGAGTTGCCGTCGATAACGGCAAAGGTGCGGCGCTTGTCAGACATATTGAATACCTCGCTTTGGGCTGGGCACGGTTTGCTCACACCAGTTTACACGCTCCCCGCCCCGCGGCCACCGCACATCAGGCTTCCCTGCCGCCGCGGGCCCGCGCGTGATACGATGGCTCACGGTACATCAACCAGCACGATCGATCCGAAAGGAGCCTGCGTCATGGAGCGTCCCTGCGCATGGAAAAAGTACACGCCACAGCAAGTCGAGGAACTCGAGGAGCTTTGCCGCGGCTATAAGCAGTTTTTGAGCGAGAATAAGACCGAGCGCCTGTGCGTCAAGACCGGCATCAAGATGGCCGAGGAGGCGGGCTACGTCGACTTGGAGACCGTGATTGCCGAGGGCCGCACGCTCAAGGCCGGCGACAAGGTGTACGCCGCCAATCACGGCAAAGACCTCATGCTCGTCAACCTGGGCACCGTCCCGCTCGAGCAGGGCTTTAACATCCTGGGTGCTCACGTGGACTCGCCGCGCCTGGACCTTAAGCAGAATCCCGCCTTCGAGGCCGGCGACATGGCCTACCTCGACACGCACTACTACGGCGGCGTCAAGAGCTACCACTGGGTGGCCTCCCCGCTTGCACTCGTGGGCGTCATCTGCAAAAAGGACGGCACCACCGTCGACATCAACATCGGCGACAAGGCAGACGATCCGGTCTTTACCATCTCCGACCTGCTGATCCACCTCTCGAGCGAGCAGATGTCCAAGCCCGCCAAGGACGCCGTCGACGCCGAGATCCTCGACGTGATCGTGGGCGGCCGTCCCGTCAAGTTTGACGAGGACGACAAGGACGCTCCCAAGGAGCCCGTCAAGCAGATGTTCCTGGACATCCTCAAGGAGCAGTACGGCGTCGAGGAGGAGGACTTCCTCTCCGCCGAGATCGAGGTCGTGCCCGCCGGTCCCGCCCGCGACATGGGCCTCGACCGCTCCATGATTTTGGGCTATGGCCACGACGATCGTGTCTGCGCCTATCCGTCCATGCTCGCCCAGATCGACGTCGCCAACGTGGAGCGCACGAGCATCACGCTCATCGTCGATAAGGAGGAGATCGGCTCCGTGGGTGCCACCGGTATGACGAGCCGCTTCTTCGAGAACACCGTCGCCGAGATCATGACGCTCGCCGGCGAGGATAGCCCGCTGGCCCTGCGCCGCGCGCTCGCCCGCAGCCGCATGCTCTCCTCCGACGTGTCCGCCGGTTTCGACCCGGGCTATGCCGGCAAGTTCGAGACGAAGAACGCCGCCTTTATGGGTCGTGGCCTGTGCTTTAACAAGTACACGGGCAGCCGCGGCAAGGGCGGTTCCAACGACGCCGATGCCGAGTACGTGGCCCTCGTCCGCGACATCATGGACGAGGCCGGCGTGGACTTCCAGACCTGTGAGCTCGGTCGCGTCAACGCGGGCGGTGGCGGCACCATTGCCTACATCATGGCCAAGTATGGCATGAACGTCATCGACTCCGGCGTTGCCGTCCTGTCCATGCACGCCCTGTGGGAGGTCGCCAACAAGGCCGATATCTACGAGGCCTACCGCGGCTACAAAGCCTTCCTCGAGCGCGCCTAACCAACCCTTCGTCAGTTGCGGTGAAATACGGACTAAACTGGCCCATAAACGGCCAAAACAGACCGTATTCCACCGCAACTTTTTTGGCAGAGGAGAGTCCATGCTGCAGGTCATCATTTCGCCCGCCAAGCAGATGCGCGCGGCCCAAGATGCTTTTGAAGTCCTGGGCATCCCACCCTTTGTGCGCGAGACAGCTCGCCTCCACCGCGCACTGCTAGATATCGAGCGGAATGAAGGCAGCGGCGGCCTGCAGGCGCTGTGGAACGTGAGTGACAAACTGCTGGGACCTTGCCTCAACACACTGCATGAGTTCGGGCCCATCCTGAAAAGCGGCGATCTCGACAATCCCGCACTCGCCCGTCACCTCTCCCCTGCCGTCATGTCCTATCACGGCATTCAATACCAGAGCATGGCACCCGAGGTGATGGATTCCGCACAGCTCGCATGGCTGCAAGACCATCTGTGGATCCTCTCCGGCCTCTACGGGTGCGTTCGTCCCTTTCACGCCGTCGAACCGTATCGGCTGGAGATGGGCGCGAAGCTTGTCGTCGACGGTGTCCGAGACCTCTACGCATTTTGGAGCGATAAGCTCGCGCGGGCTATCGCCCCGGCAGGCTCAAACACCACGATCGTCAACCTCGCCAGCGTAGAGTATGCCAAAGCCGTTCTGCCCCACCTCGCGGGCGACGCCACAGCCGTCACATGCCTCTTTGGCGAGGGCATCCGCAACGGGAAGCCCATCCAACAGTCGACCGCCAGCAAAAAGGCACGCGGCTCCATGGTGCGCTGGATGGCGGAAAACAAGGTCGAGGATGTAAGCGGGCTCACCGCATTCGACGTTGGCTATCGTCACCTTCCCGAGCTTTCAAATAAAAACACTTTGGTCTTCCTGAACGAACGGGCCTTGTAGGACCACCGCTACTCTTGAATGTACTGCCTAGGCACGACGTCTATTCCGCCAAGCCGTCGGCTTTGGCAATTTCATTTGTCGTGCCGTCCTGATAGGTAATCTTGACATGCTCAACCTCGGACACCTTGACGCCCGACGGAGGCTCCAGACGCCATTCCGCCAGGGCGATATCCATGGTCGTGGGCACATCTCCTTGATCTTTGAGCTTCACCGTCAGCGTTTTGAGCGCCGCGTCAAACGTCACGCGTTCGATTTCTTCGCCTGGAATGGACCCACCACTCAGCTGCAACTGCACAAACTCATCGCGCGGGTACCAATAATCGCCCGGAATGGCGAGCGTATTGGCATTACCGCCAGTACTCCTCACCGCCATAATCGGTAGGCTATCATCGGCCTCAAACTCCCAGGCAGCGCCGCCGCGACCGCCAAACGTCCAAATACAAAAGGCAATCACCAGCACGGCAAGCACCGCAAAGCCAATCGCGACCAACCCATGGTGCGCACGGCCCTCCTCGGCCGATATGTCCCATTGCGTCTCTCGATATAGATGCTTGTCTTCCATGTACGCCTCCCCACAGGCACGTTCGTTAGGCCAATCTTACCCATTCAGGCTATACTTGAGCCCACTACATAAACGGGGAGCTTGCAGGACCAGACGGCAGGCTGAGATTGGGCGCGCCCGCCCTGACCCGCAAACCTGATATGGGTAATGCCAACGAAGGGAGCCGTGCCAATGAGCACACAGACCGAGTCCAAGCTTGTCACGCAAATCGACTTCGCCCGCGCCGGACAGATCACGCCGCAGATGAAGGAAGTCGCCGAGCGCGAGCATCGCGACCCCGAGTACATCCGCGAGCGCGTGGCCGACGGCCGCATCGCCATTCCCGCCAACATCGTGCACATCAAAAAGGGCATGCGCGCCTTTGGTGTCGGCGAGGGCCTGTCCACCAAGGTCAACGTGAACTTGGGCATCTCGGGCGACAAGGCCGATGCCGCCGAGGAATGGAAGAAGGTCAAGATCGCTGAGGACTTTGGCGCCGACGCCATCATGGACCTCTCCAACTCGGGCAAGACGCGCCAGTTCCGCCAGCAGCTCATCGACGAGACGCCGCTCATGGTAGGCACCGTCCCCATGTACGACGCCATCGGCTACATGGAAAAGCCGCTGGTCAAGCTCACCAAGGACGACCTGTTCGAGGTCGTGCGCGCGCACGCCGAGGACGGCGTGGACTTTATGACCATTCACTGCGGCATCAACAAGTCGGTCACCAAGACCTTTAAGGAGACCGGTCGCCTGATGAACATCGTCAGCCGCGGCGGCTCGCTGCTGTTTGGCTGGATGGAGGTCACCGGCAACGAAAACCCCTTCTACGAGTACTTTGACGAGCTGCTCGAGATTTGCCACGAATACGACGTGACGATTTCGCTCGGCGACTCCTGCCGCCCGGGCTGCCTCTACGACTCCAACGACGCCACCGAGACCGCCGAGATGATAGAGCTGGGCAAGCTGTGCAAGCGCGCCTGGGCAGCCGGCGTCCAG
>CABSMQ010000033.1:0-23140 GCA_902478965.1 uncultured Collinsella sp.
GCATAGACCTTCTGGTCATGCCGTCCTCTTTGAATGACAAGTTGTCGCTCTGGTGCCCGCGCAGCGTCGGCCAGTTACGGCGTTTGGTAAAACGCCGTAACTCCTAGCTTTCGATATAGTCTTTGAGCTTGCTGCTGCGACTCGGGTGGCGGAGCTTGGCCAGGGTCTTGGACTCGATCTGGCGGATGCGCTCGCGCGTGACGCCAAACTCGCGGCCAACTTCCTCGAGCGTACGGGGATGCCCGTCGACAAGGCCAAAGCGCAGCTCGATAACCTTGCGCTCGCGATCGGCAAGCGAATCGAGCACCTGGGTGAGCTGCTCCTGCAGCATGGAGAAGCTGGCCGCATCGGGCGGAACGATGGCCTGAGAGTCCTCGATGAAGTCGCCCAGCTGAGAATCCTCTTCCTCGCCGATGGGGGTCTCGAGCGACACGGGCTCCTGCGAGATCTTCTGGATCTCGCGGACGCGGTCGGCGCTCATGTCCATCTCGGCACCGATCTCCTCGGGGGTCGGGTCGCGGCCCAGGTCCTGAAGGAGCTGGCGCTGCACGCGGACGAGCTTGTTGATGGTCTCGACCATGTGCACGGGAATACGGATGGTACGGGCCTGGTCGGCGATAGCGCGTGTAATGGCCTGACGGATCCACCACGTGGCGTACGTGGAGAACTTAAAGCCCTTCTGGTAGTCGAACTTCTCGACGGCGCGAATCAGACCGAGGTTGCCCTCCTGGATCAGGTCCAGGAAAAGCATGCCGCGACCGACATAGCGCTTGGCGATGGAGACGACCAGACGCAGGTTTGCGCTGATGAGTGCCTGCTTGGCTTCGAGGCCCACGTTCTCAATGCGCGTAAGGCGACGCATCTCGGCACGCGTGAGCTCGAGCTCACCAGCATCGGCAGCCTCGAGCTTCTCGGTGGCCTCGAGACCGGCCTCGATCTTCATGGCCAGATCGACCTCTTCGGAGGCGGTCAGCAGGTCGACCTTGCCGATCTCCTTGAGGTACATACGGACCGGGTCGCCGGTCAGCATCACCGTGGAGGCGTCGATGCCGCGCACGCGCGAACGCGAACGGGACGTCCGCACGGTGCGCTTCTTCTTGCTCTTGGAAGAACCCATCTCGGCGTCGGCCTGGCGGGCCATCTTGAGCTCGTGATCGTCGAGCGAGCCGGAATCGTGCTCGTCGTCGTCATCGAAATCGTCGGTATCGGTATCGTTATCGTCATCGTCGACGTCCATGGGGGCGTCGTCGTTACCGCTCGCGGAGATAATCTGGATGCCACTGTTGCGCAGCGCGGAATACACCGCGGTGAGCTGCTCGTCAGAAACATCGATATCCTTCAGGGCGACCTGAATCTCGTCCTCGGTTACCGAAGTCCTGTTTGAGCCGTTGCCCATGAGCTTTGCAACGTAGGATTCCAGCCCAGTACCCGTGCTCTCAGTCTTTTTTGGCACAGATTCTCCCTTCATAGTCCACAGGACTCAATACTTTAGCACACACATTGACGTCTATACCCAAAAAGAGGACTGGATATAGGCGAGAATACGCTGGTTGAACACAACATCTAGGCCTGTTCGGTTCCTGCGGTCTCCAAACCAATCAAACGGAACGGGTCCGCCACGCCGCCGATCGACTTTTGCAGCTCGCGTTGACGCTGCGAATCCTGCGCGGCCTGCACGGTCAGCGCGCGACGGGCCTCATCATCGAGCGAACGGTCCTGTCGCAGCTTGGCCTGTGCGGCACGCATGCGGCGCTTGATGGTGTAGAGCTCGAGCGTATCGAGCATAAACACGATGTTCGTCTCGGTGGGGTGCTTGCTCGTCGCCGAGATGCGCCCGGCACTCACAAGCGTTGCCGCCTCGGGACACACCGAGCGTGCCGCATCCATGCAGGCTGCAGGATCGGTTCCCGGCGGCGTTGCCAGAACGGCCCATGCGATGGACTCGTGACGTGGGTCGACCCACTCGATGGAGCAGATGCGGTCGGCGTACGTGCGGAACAGGTCGGGGTAGCTCGTAAGCATCGTCAACAGCTCGCGCTCCCCTGCCAAGGACTTGCGCTCTAGATCGGTAAGAACCATCGGCGCCGCCGCAGCCGGTGCGTTCGAACCATCAGGCACAGGCACAGCGCCCATACCATCAGGCACATCGATCGGCGGAAGATCGTCGACGACCTCCACGGGCGCGGCACCGTAGGCATCGAGCGGGACGTAGTCGTACGGCTCTTCTTCGACCGGCGCGGACACCGGCGGCGTAGCGCCCGATGCCCAAGCACCGCGACCGGCATCGCGAGAACCCGACGTCCGACCGCCCGCGCTACCGGACCGCTCAGCCTGTGCCCGCTGGCGCTCATAGTTCTGCTCACGACGTCGTTCCGCATCCTCGCGCTTGGCGACATCGCGAAACACACGGCCTGAGCTCGCACGCACGGTCTCCAGATCCAAACCCAACAGGTCGGCAATCTGGATAAAGTACGTGTCGATCATATAGCTGTTGCGCAACGGATAGATAAGCGTCAGCGCATCCTCGAGCGCCTTGGCGCGACCGCCCGGCGTGGTGATGTCGCTCGACTCCTGCAGCGAACGGTAAACAAAGTCCATAAGCGGCTCGGCAGCGTCGATACGCGCCTGCAGTGCCTCGCCACCATGCGCGGTGATGAACTCCATGGGGTCGTTGCCGTCGGGGAGCACCACGCAGCGCAGGTCCATAGAATCCTGCTCGATAAACTGAATCGCGCGACGGGCGGCCTTTTGACCGGCGGCATCGCCGTCAAACATATACACGATGCGCTTGGCAAAGCGAGTAAGCGTCTTGACGTGATGCTCCGTGAGGGCGGTGCCCAGCGTGGCGACAACGTTTTTAATCCCCGCTTCCCAACAGGCGATGCAGTCGGTATAGCCCTCTACCACGATGGCGGTATCCTGCGCGACGATAAACTCCTTGGCCCAATTAAAGCCGTAGAGGTTTAGCTTTTTATGAAACACGCTCGTCTCGGCGGTGTTGAGGTACTTGGGTTGGCCGTCGCCCATAATGCGACCGCCAAAGGCAATGTTGTGACCCTGCTCGTCAAAGATGGGGAACATCACGCGGTCGTAAAAGCGGTCGGCAAGCTGTCCGCGTCCACGGCTAACGGCAACGTTGGCGTCGATCATCTCCTGCGGGGTAAAACCCGCCTGGGACAGGTGCGACACCAGCGCGTTGCGGCCCGGCGCGAAGCCCAGGCAGTAGCGGCGGCAGACGTCGCCACCCATGCCGCGACTGGCAAAGTACTCGCGCGGACGGCCGTCCTTACCGCGCATAAGCATGGTGTGGTAGAACTGGGCGGTCTCGGCGCACAGATCGTAGATGCGGGCACGCTTGGTACCGCGCTCGCGGCGATCTCCGGTGTCATGCAGCTCAATACCCGCACGATCGGCCAAATAACGGATTGACTCGGGAAAGCTCAGGTTCTCGCGCTTCATGATGTAGGTGAAGACGTCGCCGCCTTCGCCACAGCCAAAGCAGTGCCACACCTGCGTAGCGGGGATAATGTGAAACGACGGGGTCTTTTCGCCATGGAAGGGGCAGCAGCCCCAAAACTCATGGCCGCGAGGCTTGAGCTCAACCGTTTCCTGCACGATGGCGACTAGGTCGGACGCAGCGCGTACCTGGTCTTTTTCCTCATCGCTAATCACGGATGCTCACCCCCTGCTCACCCAAGTTGTGACGAATGTCCTCGATATTACCCTCGACGGTCGCAATCAACTCATCCAGCGAATCGAACACGCGCGACGGACGCAGCCAGCGCGTAAACGCCAGCGAAACGGAAGCGCCGTACAGGTCGCCCGCATAACCAATTAAATTAGCCTCGAGATGCGCAGATGCTGCATCGTCGGCATACGTCGGCGGCAGTCCGACGTTTACGGCAGCGGGCCACACGGTGTCATCGACCAGCACCAGACCCTCATACACGCCATCAGCAGGCACCTGAATACCACCGGGAACTTGTAGGTTTGCCGTGGGAAAGCCCATGCCAGAACCCTCGTGACGGCCGCGAATAACACCGCCACGCACCATATACGGTCGGCCGAGTAACTCAGCAGCAAGCTCCACATGGCCCTGTCCCAGCTCATGACGAATGCGCGTGGCGCAAATGGCCTCACCGCCCTCGCAAAGCAGGTCGTGACCATACACGTCAACGCCGTGCTCGGAACCCCAGGCGCGCATCTCGGCAACACCAGAAGCACCACCACGACCCAGCCTAAAGTCACTGCCAACGCGAATCGATCGAATGTCGACCAGACGCGACACCAGCGAGAGAAAATCAACATGGTCAAGCGCCGCAACCTCAGGCGTAAAGGGAACGGCCACCACCGCATCGACCCCGGTTTGAGCCAGGGCATGCAGACGGTCGGCCGTCGTCATCAATTTTTGGGCGGGCGAAGGGCTCACCACGACGTCCGGGTCGGGATCGAAGGTAACTACGACCGCCTTGCAGCCATGGGCACGGGCATCACGGACAAGCGCTTCGATAAGTTCCTGGTGTCCACGGTGAACGCCATCGAACACGCCGATGGCAATCGATGCGGCACCCAAGTGCTCGCACTCATCAAACGTATCGGCAGTAACGATGCGAGCCTCGTCCGACTCGCCCGCGAAAAAAATACGCGCGAGCTCGCGAGCGGAAAGCATCATCGAACACCGCCGATTGCTTGCGGAAACACGTGCTCCATAACAAAGCGGCCACTCTCAATGCGAGCGAGCGCCTTGAGTCCCCCATCGAGCACCAACGCAAACGGCGCCTTCGAGGCATCGAAATCGGCAAGCGCACGCTCAACGGGAATGCGTCGGCCGCAGAGCAGGTCGTCGGCAAGATTGCCCGGCAAGTCAACACGCGTGGCGCCCAGGGCTGCAATGGGATTCAGGGCAAAGCTAGCCGCGGACTCGGGAGAAAGCTCCTCCACCGCATGACAAGCGCCAATGGAAACAGCACCGGATGCGGTGCGACGAAGCGCGGAAATATGCGCGGCGCTATCACAAGCACGGCCCAGGTCGCGAGCGAGCGCACGGATATAGGTGCCCTTGCTCACCGAGAACGCCACGGTCCACACGCATGTATCACCCTCGCCGCCCACGGCAATCAGGTCGGCGGCATAGACCTCGACGGGGCGCGGAGGTAGGTCCACCGCATTGCCCTCGCGAGCAGACTTGTAGGCGCGAACGCCATTGACCGAGATAGCCGAAAACGCCGGCGGCACCTGCATCTGCGGGCCCAGCATAGCGGCCAAGTGCTCACGGGCATAGGCAGGATCGCGGAGCTCGTTGGCAACAGCCACTGTGCGAACCGCCTCGCCCTCCGCATCATCGGTATTGGTCTCGGCACCAAACGAGATGTCGGCGACATAGCTTTTGGTATCGAGGGTTAGCATGCCCAGCAGACGAGTAGCCTGGCCCACGCCCACCACCATGACGCCGGATGCCATGGGGTCGAGCGTGCCGGCATGGCCGACGCGCCGCTCATGGAGGGCGCGTCGGCATTGCGAGACCACATCGTGGGACGTGCAGCCCACCGGCTTATCGACGGCGAGCAGCATATTCAGTTGAGAAGGCGTACGACGAGCCATGTACCATCCAAAATGTTAGAGCTCGACGGTCACCGAAGCGGGATCCTCCCCTACCAGCTCGGCCAGCATGGGAAGTGCCACGGCGAGCGTCTCGCGAATCGTTCCGTTGTTGGAAAAGCCGGCGGCGGCATGATGCCCGCCACCGCCAAAGTTGGCAGCGATCTCGGACACATCGAGGTCACCCTTGGAGCGCAGGTTGCCGCGCACCTTGGTATCGCCCTCAATGCCCTTCAGAAACAGGCAGACCTCCACGCCCATAACCGAACGCACCACATCGACCAGGCCGTCGCACTCATCCGAAGTGACGCCGCAGGCCTCGAGGTCGCTCTGGTACGCATAACTATATGCCACGCGACCGTGCGCCACTGTTTTGATGCGGCCCATAACGATGGACTTGAGATGCAAGAACTCCACGCGCATGCTCTGGTAGACCTCGAGCGCAACACGCGCCGGATCGGCACCGTGCGCGACCAGGCGCGAGGCGGCATGGAACGCAGCAGCATCGGCGTTTTGATACTGAAAACGGCCGGTATCGGTAACCAAGCCACACAGCAGGCAGGTCGCAACGCCATCACGTGCGACAATGCCGCAATTGTCCAAAAAGCGGTCGATGATCATGGCGCAGGCTGCGGCGCCGACGCACCTCAGGCTCAGCTCGGCAAATTCCTCGCGCGCCGGATGGTGATCGAAGCACACCACATGCGACGAGCGGCGGAGCACCTCGGCTGAGTTGTTCAGACGCTCGACGACCGGCACGTCCACCGAGATGAACAGGTCCGGATTGTCGGTATACGCAGATGCCGGCACCAGACGGTCGGCACCCTCCATAAAGCGGTAGATGCGCGGAACCGGGTCATCGTCTGCCAGCAGCAGGGCAATGTCCTTGTTGGGGAAAAACTTCATAAGCGATAAGCCCAGACCCAGCACGGAGCCCAGGGCGTCGCCATCGGGAGACGTATGTCCCGAAATCGCAATGTCGGACGCATCCTCGATGAGCTCGAGGATGCGTCGCTGAATATCTGCAGACTCGCACGATGCGAGGTCGGCGGAATTACTCATCTAAAGCTGCCTCCTGGGCGGCATCCGCTATGGGATAGCCGTCCTCGTCCTTTTCGATCGCAAGCGTGGCGGGAACGTTTTCCAGCGCGCGCGTGATGCGCTCGGCCTCATCGGTCGAGCGATCGATGCGAAAATCGAGCTCGGGCGTGACGCGCCAATCGAGCGAGCGGGCCAACAGGCTACGGATGCGACCCTTGGCGCTGGCGAGCGCCTCCATGACCTCGTCGTAGCGGCTCGCGTCGCACGACACGTACACGCGCGCGAACGAACGGTCCACCGCGACCTCGACCGCGGTCAAGGTGACCAGGTCGAGACGCGGATCGGAAACCTCAAAGAGCAGGATATAACCGAGCTTCTCGCGAAGCTGCTCGCCCAGACGGCGGGTTGCCTGCGTTTGCTTCATAGCGCTACCCCCTACTCGGTACGGGCAACCTGGTCGATGCGGTAACCCTCGATCTGATCGCCGGGCTTGATGTCCTGGAAGTTCTCCAGGCCAATGCCGCCCTCGGAACCGCTCTTGAGACTCTTGGCCTCGTCCTTGTAGTGGCGCATCGAGGCGATCTTGCCGTTGAAGACCACAATGCCGTCGCGCACCAGGCGCACGGAATCGGTCGCGGCGATCTCGCCCTCCTCGACGCGGACACCGGCGGCGATGCCGACTTTGGGCACCTTGAAGGTGTCCAGGACGGTCGCGGTACCCGTGGAGACCTCGACCTCGGTGGGCTTGAGCATGCCGATACGGGCAGCGTCGAGCTCTTCGAGGCACTTGTAGATGACGTCGTAGCAACGGATCTCGACGCCCTCGCGCTCGGCGGCGGAGCGGGCCTTGCCGTCGGGACGCACGCCAAAGCCGATGATGATGGCGTTGGAGGCGTCGGCCAGGACGACGTCGGTCTCGTTGATGGCACCGACGGCGGAGTGGATCGTGTTGATGCGGACCTCGGACTGATCCATCTTGTCGAGCGAGTCCTGAAGGGCCTCGATGGAACCCTGGACGTCGGCCTTGATGATCAGGTTGAGCTCCTTGACCTCGGCGTCGGCGATGGTCTCGAAGAGGTTCTCGAGCGTGACGTGCTTGACGCGACTCTGCTCCTCGATACGGGCCTTGAGCGAACGCTCGTCAGCCAGCGCACGAGCCTCGCGCTCGTCCTCGAATACGCGGAACTCGTCGCCGGCGTTGGGGACGGACTGCAGGCCCAAGATCTCGACGGCGTCGGAGGGACCGGCCTCGGTGACGGCGTTGCCCTTGGGGTCGAGCATGGCACGGACGCGGCCATAGGTGAGGCCGGCGACCAGCGTGTCGCCCACGTGCAGGGTACCGCGGGTCACGAGCACGGTGGCAACCGAGCCGCGGCCCTTGTCGAGCTTAGCCTCGAGGACGTTGCCCGATGCGAACGTATCGGGGTTGGCCTTGAGCTCGAGCACGTCGGCCTGGAGCAGCACGGTCTCGAGCAGGTCGTCGATACCGATCTTCTGCTTGGCCGAGATGTTGACGAACATGTTCTGTCCGCCCCACTCCTCGGGGATGATGCCGTACTCGGTGAGCTCCTGGCGCACGCGGTCGGGGTTGGCGCCCGGCTTATCGATCTTGTTGACGGCGACGACGATGGGTACGCCGGCGGCCTTGGCGTGGTTGATCGACTCGATGGTCTGGGGCATGACGCCGTCGTCGGCAGCCACGATCAGAATGACGATGTCGGTCACCTTGGCGCCGCGGGCACGCATGGCCGTAAAGGTGGCGTGACCAGGGGTATCGATGAAGGTGATCTTGCGGTCGTTGATCATGACCTGCGAAGCGCCGATGGCCTGCGTAATGCCGCCCGCCTCGCCGGCAGCGACGCCGGTGTGGCGGATGGCGTCGAGCAGCGACGTCTTGCCGTGGTCGACGTGGCCCATGACGGTGACGACCGGGGCGCGCGGCTTGAGGTCGGCGGGATCGTCGTAGAACGAGAAGGTGTTCTCCTCCTCGGGGGTGATGATCTTGATCTGACGGCCCAGGTCGTCGGCGACGAGCTCGACGAGGTCGTCGGACATGGACTGCGTCATCGTGAGCGGCGTGCCCAGCAGGAACAGGCGCTTGATGATGTCGTTGGCCGGAACGTCGAGCGCCTCGGCGAGCTCCTGGACGGTAACGCCCTGGGAGACCTTGATGGCGTCGAGCTCCTCGGGGTTCACGCCCTGGGCCAGCGCCTCCTCAATCTTGCGCTCCTCCTGAGCCTTAGCAGCCTCGCGCTCGCGCTTCTCCTTGCGCTTCTTGCGGCGACCGGTGGACTCGCGAGAGGCCTCCTCGACGGCGGCGCGGGCCTCCTCGAGCACCTTCTCGCGGCTGTACTCCTCGGCCTCACGCGCCATGCGGCTGTAGTGGTCCTCATCGTTGCCGTGACCGCCCTTGCGCTTCTTGCCCTTGCCCTGCTTGTCGGGGTTGGGGAAGTCCATGCCGGCAGCGACGTTGTTACTGGCGTTGGTGCGATGGCTGTGCGGACGGCTCTCGGAGGCGTTGCGCTCGGAGTTGCTGTCGGAGGCGTTGCGGTCGTTACGACGGCCACCGCGACGGTCGTTGTTGCCGCCACGACGGTTGCCGCGCTCGGCGGCGCGCTCGGCCTTGGCCTTCGCCTCGGCGTCCTTCTTCTCCTTGAGAACGGTCTCCTGTGCGGCGATCTGGTCGAGCAGCGAACGGAAGCGCGAACCGGAGTCGGAAGCGGGGACGGCGCGGCGCTGGGCCTCGCGGGCAGCCTCCTCCTTCTCGCGGGCAAGGCGCTCCTGCTCGGCCCTCTTCTTGGCCTCGGCCTCGGCACGGGCGGCCTCCTCGGCAGCCTGGGCGGCGGCGAACTGGCGGCGCTCCTCCTCGCGTGCCTTCTCGGCGGCGATGCGCTCGCGCTCGGCCTCGGCAGCGCGCGCTGCCTCCTCGGCGGCGGCTGCCTCCTCCTCGGCCTGCTTGGCGGCCTCTACTTCCTGGGCGCGGGCCTCGATCACCGAGGCGAGCTGCTTGCGGACCATGGCGACGTAGGCATCCTCCAGGGCGGAGGAAGCGGACTTAGCGGGAATCTTCATTTCGGCGAGATGACCCATCAGTTCCTTGGAGGTCATGCCGAACTCTTTGGCCAGGGTGGACACACGGACTTTTGCCATATGACTTCACCTACCCTTTCTGGCACCTTGGGTGCCTAGAGACTGAACGAGCGTGGGAGATGCGCCGGGACCCGCCCGACGCGACCGCGCGCTAGATCAGGTCCTCCGCATCATCGAAGGCGTCGGTGTCGTGAACACCGCAGAAACGGGAGTCCGGACGGGCCTGGTTGCGGCACTGGATGCCGTCCTCGGACACGTACTCGCAGCGACGGACGTCGTCGTCCTCCTCGTCACCGATCAGGTCGGCGGCGGGCTCCTCGTGAACGGGAACGTTCTTGAGGATGTCGGCGGCAAGGGTCTCGGACTTGATGTCGATGTGCCAGCCGGTCAGGCGAGCGGCGAGGCGGGCGTTCTGACCCTCCTTGCCGATGGCGAGCGAAAGCTGGTCGTCGGGCACGATCACGCCGGCGTAGGCCTTCTCCTCGTCGATGAGGACGCGGGTGACCTTGGCGGGCGACAGGGCGTTGGCGACGTAGACGGCCGGATCGGCATCCCACAGGATGACGTCGACGCGCTCGCCACGGAGCTCGCCCACGACAGCGCGAACACGGCTGCCCTTGGGGCCGACGCAGGCGCCAACGGGATCCAGGCGATCGTCGAGCGAGTGGACGGCGACCTTGGAGCGCTGGCCGGGCTCGCGGGCGATCGACTTGATCTGGACGGTGCCCTCATAGATCTCGGGCACCTCCTGCTCAAACAGACGACGCATGAGCTCGGGGTGAGTGCGGGAGATGACAATCGGCGGACGACTGTGCTCGCCGCGAACCGGCTGCAGGTTGGAGTTGGGATCGCGAACGTCGATGATCACGGCCTTGATGTGCTGGTTGTGCAGATAGCGCTCGCCCATCGGACGCTCGTTGCGCTCGTTCTCGTAACGACGCTGGTCAAAATGCGGCAGCTCGGCCTCGACGCCATCGCGGATCTTGACGATCGTGAAGTCGGGCGTGGACTGCAGCACGGTACCGCTGATGAGGTCACCGATACGGCCGGAGAACTCCTCGTAGATCTGCTCGCGGGCGGAGTTGCGCACGATGGCGTTGATCTCGGCCTTGGCGTGCTGAGCGGCGATGCGGCTCGTGTTCTTGGGGGTAACGTCGATCTCCTCGAACTCGGTGAAGTTGCCCTCCTCGTCCATGGAATCGTCGATCGGCTCCAGACGGTAGACGTAGATCTTGCCGGTGGTGCGGTCGATGGTCACCTTGGCGCCCCACTCAAGATGCAGGATCTCGGCGTAGCTCTTGGCGAGCGACTGCTCCAGGCGGTCGATCAGGTAGAGCTGGTCGATGTGCCTCTCCTGGCAAAGCTCCATCAGGGCGGACATCATGTCGGATGCTGCCATCTTACTTTCCTTCCTTCGCGGGCTTGAAGTCATAGGTGGGCTTCAACTTGCACTTTTTAACATCAGAGAAATCGAGGGTGACGGACTCTCCGTCCTCGAGCTCGAGGGTCACGTTCGTCTCGGTCGCGGCGGCAATCTTGCCGGAGTACTTGCGACGACCCTCGGTGGCGGTGGAGGTGAGCTCGCAGTCCTCGTCCACAAAGCGGGCAAAGTCGCGCGGGCGGCGCAGCGGGCGCGCCATACCCGGGCTCGACACCTCGAGCGTGTAGCTCGAAGAAATCGGGTCGAGCTCCTCGATTACGTCGCCGACCCACTTGGTATTGGCCGTGACGTCGTTGAGCGACAAGCTCTGACCCTCGGCACCCTCGATACGCACACGCACGCAGGGGGCCTTGGTGGCGCCCACGAGCTCAACGTCGACGATGTCGATATCGTGCTGGGGAGCGACGGCCTCGAGCGCGTCGATGATCACCTGCTCGGTCTTGGTCTTGACCATTGCGGCACCTCCATCCATACAAAAAAGAAGCGGGGCCGAAACCCCACTTCTTTCAATTACAACTTCATTTGCAAGCAAACTATACCAATAGCTGCGGAAACGCGCAAGCACAACGCAAACCTGCAGATGAGTGCAAGCACAGGTTCTCCACAAGAAACGGATAATTGGGCGACAACCCCCATATGGCGCTCCCCCAAAAGGCCCAAAACGGGCCAAACGTCCCAACCCGCCAAGCGAATCGGGCCCTATGGGCATTCCTCTCTTGGGTGCACATCGGCCAGACTACAGCTAGGGACATTCTGCAGCAAAAGGCCGGCCGCGTGCATTGGCCGCACAACCTTCCAAAACCCTACGGCAAGGAGGCACCCATGAAACGTCTCGGCACCCTCTGCACGACCGCGCTCGCCATCGCAGTCTGCTCGTTCGCCCTGATGGGATGCAGCAATATCGATGGCAAAACCGGGCCATCTGAGCCGAATCCCGGAAGCACCGAAGCTGCCGAGGAAACGACGCCACAGGGTAGCTTCGATAAAATCAACGAAGACGAAAGCGATCCCCAGGGCCTGAGTCCCGACCCTCAAGAACAGTTCCCCATCGACCTAGAGGCAGACGAGAACGTCCATGTTACCTGCGTGGGCAAGGACACGGATGGCTACGGCGACGCCGTGTTGGTCTTTGCGGTAACGAACAACACCGATGTCGACATGGTGTTTGGCGATGTTGATGCTTATGCCTACGTCAACGGTGTCGTCCGCGACGTGCGCATGCGCCAGCCCGTCGCCGCAGGCGAAGAAGCGACCGCGATGCTCACCTTTGTAGGCACCTTCGACGATCCAGACTTTGACGTGAACAGCGACCTCAACGACATCTACCTCAATATCTGGATGTTCGAGGAACAGACGGGCAATGTCTACTTAAGGGACCTGGTACACATTCCATAGCGGGTGACATAGAACATAAGCCAAGCAGGGCATATAACGCAAGATGAGGGACGACCCAACCGGGCCGTCCCTCGTTTATTGCATGTCAGCTTTGCGCGCAATGCTTACTTGACCACCAGGTTGACCAGCTTGCCGGGCACGCAGATGGCCTTGACGACCGTCTTGCCGTCGAGCCACTTGGCGACGGCGGCCTCGGCGGCAGCCTGCATATCCTCATTGGAGGCATCGCGGGCAACGTCGACGCGGCCGCGGACCTTGCCGAGCACCTGGACCACGATCTGCACCGTGTCCTCAACGGACTCGGCCAGGTCGAACTCGGGCCAGGCGGCGGTGTAGGCATTGCCCTCGCAGCCGAGTGCCTCATGCCACAGCTCGTCAGCCCAGAACGGGCAGATGGGGGCAAGGACGCTCACGATGTCCTTGGCCACGCCGTAGCACAGCGCCTTGTCGCGGGCGGTACCCTCAGTAGCGTTGAGGTAGGCGCTCGCCGCATTGACGAGCTCCATGACGGCCGAGATCGCGGTGTTGAACTGGCCGCGGTCGAAGTCCTCAGTGCACTTGGCGATGGTGCGGTGGCGCTCGCGATAGAGCTTCATCGCGGTCTCGTCGAGCGCGGACTTGTCAAAGGCCACGCTGGCGTCGCCGGACTGAACGAGCTGCCACACGATACGCCAGGCGCGCTTAATGAAGCGGTTAGCGCCCTCGACGGCCTTGGGATCCCAGTCGAAGTCCTTCTCGGGCGGGGCGATAAACAGGATCGCCAGACGCATGGTGTCAGCGCCGTAGGGCTCGATGACCGAGCTCGGGGGCACGACGTTGCCCTTGGACTTGGACATGGTGTCGCCGTTCTCGTCCTTGACCATGCCCTGGCACAGCAGGTTGGTGAAGGGCTCGTCCACGCTCAGCAGACCCAGGTCGCGCAGGGCCTTGGTAAAGAAGCGGCTATAGAGCAGGTGCAAAATGGCGTGCTCGATGCCGCCGATGTAGTTATCGACGGGCATCCAACGGTCGGCTGCCTCGCGGGAGAAGGGCAGCTCGGTGTTGTGCGGATCGGTATAGCGCAGGTAATACCAGCTGGAGCAGGTGAAGGTGTCCATGGTATCGGTCTCGCGCTTGGCCGGGCGGCCGCAGACCGGGCAGGTGGTCTCGTAGAAGTCCTTGCACTCGGCGAGGGTCTCGCCGGCGCCCAGGTCCAGGTTCTCGGGCAGCGTCACCGGGAGCTGATCCTCGGGCACGGGCACGATGCCGCAGTGCTCGCAGTGGATGGCCGGGATGGGGTTGCCCCAATAGCGCTGGCGGCTGATGAGCCAGTCGCGCAGACGGAACTCGACCTTACGACGACCGCAGCCCATGGCCTCGAGGTCAGCCACGATGGCAGCCTCGCCCTCGGAGTGCTTGCCGCCGCGCATGCCGGTGTACTTGCCGGACTGGACGAGCGTGCCCTCGGCAGCGTGAGCGCAATCCCAGTCGACGGTCTCGGCATGGAAGGTATCGATGGTCTCACCGCTGGCCTCGACGGCAGCACGGTCGTCGTCGTCCAGAATAATCGGCACGATCGGCAGGTCGTACTTGCGGGCAAACTCAAAGTCGCGCTGGTCGCCGCAGGGAACGGCCATGACGGCGCCGGTACCGTAGTCGGCAACGACATAATCGGCAACCCACACGGGGATCTTCTCGCCGTTGACGGGGTTCACCACGTAGCGGCCGGTAAAGGCACCGTGCTTCTCGAGGGTGCCCTGGGCACGCTCGACGGCGGAGATATGCTTGGAGTCCTCGACGATCTTGGTCACGGTCTCCTCGTACTCCGTGCCCTCGACGAGCTCGTGCAGACGGGCGTACTCGGGAGCCAGGACAAAGAAGGAGACGCCAAAGAGCGTATCGGCACGCGTGGTGAAGACGGTGATCTTGCCCTCGTCGCCCTCGATGGGCTCGCCATCCTGGTCGCACAGGGTAAAGTCGACCTCGGCGCCCTCGGAGCGGCCGATCCAGTTGGCCTGCATCTGCTTGACGCGCTCGGGCCAGCCGGGGAGCTTCTCCAGGTCGTCGAGCAGCTCCTGAGAGTAATCGGTAATCTTGTAGTACCACTGCTCCAGGTCGCGCTTCTCGGGCTCGGTGCCACAGCGCCAGCACTTGCCATCGGTAACCTGCTCGTTGGCCAGAACGGTCTTGCAGGTGGGGCACCAGTTGACCGGGTTTTTCTTGCGGTAGACCAGGCCCTTTTCCCACATCTTCTCAAAAATCCACTGGCCCCAGCGGTAATAGTCGGGGCTGCAGGTCTTGACCATGCGATCCAGATCGTAGGAGAAGCCCATGCGCTTCATCGTGGCGAGCGCCTGGTCCATGTTCTTATACGTCCAGGCGGCAGCCTGCGTGTTGTGCTTGATGGCGGCGTTCTCGGCGGGCAGGCCAAAGGCGTCAAAGCCGATGGGATGCAGCACGTCGTAGCCGCGCATGCGGGCCTGACGGGCCATGGCATCGCCGATGGTATAGTTGCGCGCGTGGCCCATGTGCAGGTCGCCCGACGGATACGGGAACATCTCGAGCACATACTTTTTAGGCTTGCTGTCGTCGGTGTCGACGGCAAAGAGGTTGGAGTCCTCCCAGGCCTTCATCCACTTGGACTCAATGGCCTGCGCGTCGTAGGCAGGAATCTCGTCCTTATGATCTGTGCAATCGCACATATCAGCTCCTTTAATCTTAGCTGGGGTCGGTCGGCTTAGCTTTATTCGCTACTGCGGACAGTCCTGCGCAAGACGAAGAGCACATTTAGTGCTCTTCTTTGCGTGCGGAACTTGTAGCGAACAAAGCTAAGCCGCCCGACCCTAAGGTTGACTCGACTGATAATAGCAAATACAACAAGCGAGATGCCTGCGACTTGCGGGCATCTCGCTTTATCTAAATAACGTGGTTGATACTCAACCTTTATGTGCAGCTCTTATCCTATCGATAAGACACAGACTGCTGCGAATCCTTAACGACAACGTCGTGGGCGCCGCCTTCGACGATGGAGGTCGAGCTCACCAGGGTCAGGCGTGCCTTTTCCTGGAGCTCGGGGATCGAGAGGGCACCGCAGTTGCACATCGTAGACTTGACCTTGTAGAGCGTGCCGCCCACGCCGTCCTTGAGGGAACCGGCGTAGGGAACGTAGGAGTCGACGCCCTCGACGAAGCTGAGCTTCGCGGCGCCGCCCAGGTCGTAGCGCTGCCAGTTGCGGGCACGCGCAGAACCCTCGCCCCAGTACTCCTTCATGTACTGACCGTTGACGTTGACGCGCTCGGTCGGGCTCTCGTCGAAGCGGGCGAAGTAGCGGCCCAGCATCATAAAGTCGGCACCCATGGCAAGGGCGAGTGTCATGTGGTAGTCGTAGACGATGCCGCCGTCGGAGCACACGGGCACGTAGACACCGGTCTCCTCGTAGTACTCGTCACGGGCTCGGCAGACGTCGATCAGCGCGGTGGCCTGGCCACGGCCGATACCCTTGGTCTCGCGGGTAATGCAGATGGACCCACCGCCGATACCGACCTTGATGAAGTCGGCACCGCAGTCGGCCAAAAAGCGGAAGCCCTCGGCGTCGACGACGTTACCGGCACCGACCTTGACGTCCTCGCCGTAGTTGGCGCGGATCCACTCGATGGTGCGCTTCTGCCACTCGCTGAAGCCCTCGGAAGAATCGATGCACAAGACATCGGCACCGGCCTCGATGAGCAGCGGCACGCGCTCGGCATAGTCGCGGGTGTTGATACCGGCGCCGACCATGTAGCGCTTGTCGCCGTCGAGCAGCTCGTTGGGGTTGGTCTTGTGGCTGTCGTAGTCCTTGCGGAAGACGATGCCCATGAGGTGATCGTTATCGTCGACGATGGGCAGGGCGTTGAGCTTGTTGTCCCAGATGACGTCGTTGGCAACCTTGAGGCTGATGTTCTTGTCGCCCACGATGAGCTGCTCACGCGGGGTCATGAACTCGGAGACCTTCGTCTGGTGGTCATCACGACTGGGGCGATAGTCACGGCTGGTGACGATGCCCAGGAGCTTACCCTTGGGAGTGCCGTCGTCGGTAACCGGCATGGTGGAATGACCGGTCTTCTCCTTGAGCTCGATGACCTGCTCCATGGTCATGTCGGGGGTCAGCGTGGAATCGGACTGAACAAAGCCGGCCTTGTGATCCTTGACGGCCTTGACCATAGCGGCCTCGGACTCGGCGCTCTGGGAACCGTAAATGAAGGACAGGCCACCCTCGGTAGCGAGCGCGACACCCATGTCGACGCCCGAGACGGACTGCATGATGGCGGAAACCATGGGGATGTTCAGGGTGATTGCCGGCTTCTCACCGCGCTTAAAGCGGGTTAGCGGCGTCTTAAGAGAGACGTTGTTGGGGATGCACTGCGAGGACGAGTAACCAGGGACCAGCAGATACTCCGAAAACGTGTGGGACTCACCGGGAAAGAACGTAGCCATGTTTCTCCTTTTTCCATGCGACCGGTCGGCTGCAGGCCTCGTGGGACCCAGCCCAACCTTGGGCGCCCAATACTGGGGAAGTATCTTAACGCACTTTGACTGCTACAATGCATGATTTAAGAAGAGCACACGAGGGTTTGACGCAGGCTTTGCGTTTGCCCAGCAAACACTTTAGCGGGGAGACGTGGAGCGTATGGAGTACAAGACGACGGCAAAGTTGGTCATTCAAGCGTGCGACAAGGATCTGCCGGGCGTCTTCGGCCACGGCTGCGTCTTGCTGCTGCAAGGTATCGCCCGCGAGCACTCGCTCAACCGTGCCGCCAAGAGCATGGGCATGGCGTATTCCAAGGCCTGGCGCATTGTGAACGAAGCCGAAGGCCAGCTAGGCTGCAAGCTCATCGAGCGCGACGGCGCCCGCGGATCCACCCTCACCCCCGCCGGCGAGCGAGCCATCGCGGTCTACGAGACGTTGCAGGGCGAGATCAACCAAGTAATTGCAACAGGGGCCAACGATCTCATCGCCAGCATCAAAGAGTAGCCAATTTGGGACGGGGCTTTTTAGCTGCACAACCCCTTCTCATAAGTTGCGGTGAAATAGGGACTGTTTATGCCGATAAAGCCGTAAATCAATCCCTATTTCACCGCAACTTATGGAGTTGAGGATGATTTAGCTAGTTGCGAAGGGCGTTGTCTAGGGTTGACGCTACAACCAGTGGGTTGTCAGTGCCGGCGAAGAGGCGGATGGTGCTCCCCTGCTTGCCGCGTGGGGCCGAAAGGCGCGTCGTTGCGCCGCCGGCGGGCGATGTGCGAAACTCCCCCGGCAAAGCGTCGAACAGCTCTCCTGCGCTAAGCTCGATAAGGTCAAACTCAACTGCCGGGCCAAAACCATGCTCGAGGATTCCCGTTGCAACAGCATGGTCAGGATGCGAGTTCAGCCCGGGATAGCGCACGTTGCGCACCATCTCGTTGGCGGCCAGATACTCGGCCAGCGCACGGGCGCGATCGAAATGCGCCTGCATGCGGGTATCGAGCGAGGAAAGCCCACGCTCCAGCACGTCGGCCTCCTCGGTAGAAAGGTCGAGCGCCAAAGCACCGCAGCCCGCAAACAACGCATGCGCGCACTCGGCAGCAGCATCCACGCGATGGCGCTTGAGCTGCGAGCGCGCGACCGATACGGCAACCAACTTGCGCGGAGCCTCACCGGCGCACACGCGGTCGAGAGCTTCGAAGGACAGCACAGCACCCAAACGCAGCGGATCGCAGCCAAAGATGGAAGCCACGGTGTTATCCACCACGAGCAGCGTACGTGCCTCGCGAGCCGCGCGACCCAGAGCGCGGAGATCGGGCACGCGAAGACCAAACCCGCCGATGGAGTTGACGAACCACCACAGGTGCGGGCCCTCGGCATCAAACGAAGTATCAAAGCCCTCGGACGCAGCGGCAAACGCCTCGGCGGACGGCGAGCCCACCAGCGCGACATCGCAGCAATCAAAGCCGCTCGCAAACGCATCGACAAAGTCGTCCGCAAAGGCCACCAGGCGGTCACCAGGACGCACAATCCCCAGCTGCGACAGCCCTGCCGGCACATGCGGGGCCGCAAGCAACCGCGCCTCACGCGCGCCGGTCCTCAAAGCCCAAGCCTCTTCTAGCTGCTGTACGCCCACACGGCACCATCCCTTCATAAGCAAAAACCCACGATGCGGGTGTTCCCCGCATCGTGGGCAACGGCTGCAGTATAGCGCCGATATGCGACGAATCGCCTAGATGATGAGCGTGTGATAGTTCACGCTCGCACCCGGAGCGTCAACGGTCACGCCATAGGCCTCGGGATAGATGCGCGTCGAAAACACGAGCGCGCCATCGTTCACAAACACCTCGACCGACGAGACATCGCCGACAATGCGCACGTTACGAACCTCGTCGACGGGCTCCCAGCGCACGGTACGACCGCAGCCGGCAGAAACGCGACCCTCATCGGTAAATCGAATCTCAAAGCGAGAGGGCAGTTCATCCCCAGCGGGCACAAACGCCAGTTTCAGCTCGCCATCAACGGTCGCGGCAAACGCGCCGTTGACACCGTCGACAACAACGTCAAAGCAGGTATCGCCGGCAACCTCCAACGAGCCCGCCCCCACACGCACCGAGGCATAATGGCGCTCGATCTCGCGCGCCGGCTGCTGCAGCACCACGCCACCAGCACCGGCTGTAAGCTCACGCGGCACCGTCATACAGTGTTGCCAGCCACACGCCTCGGTGGGTGCGTTGCCATAGGTCGGCTCATCGGGCATGCCCATCCAGCCGATCAGAATGTGGCGACCATCCTCGGACGTAAACTCCTGCGGAGCATAGAAGTCAAAACCGGCGTCCCACAGGCGGAACTCGCCCAGCTCATAAGCGTCATTGCCACCCGTAATGTCGCCCGTTACAGGCATGTAGCCAGCGGCATACACATTGCCGCGGTCCCAACGACCGCCCTCAAGACCCTGGGGCGAGAAGGACAGCCACTTCGCCGGTACACCGCCATTCGCCTCGAGCTCAAGGTATCCCGGACACTCCCACATAAAGCCAAAACGCTCGGGCGTAGACACGCGGCTCTCGAGCTCCCAACTCAGCATATCGGCCGAGCCATACACCAGGATCTCGCCCACATCGCGCCCGGCACCCTCGCCGTGCATGGCACAAAAACGGCTCTCGACATGCGGACCATCCACGCGACGACGCGCGCCCAGCACCATGTGATAACGCCCGTCCGCGTCACGCCACACCTTGGGGTCGCGCACGTGACAGGTCAAATCCTCGGGATAATCCTCGGACGCCAGCACCACGCGCTTTTGGTTGAACTCCCGACCGGCAAGGCCATCAACGCTCTCCACATAGACGGTATCGGCGCGGCGGCCGGTATTGACGTAATCGTACGTACCGTCAGCATCGGAAAGCTTAACGTTGCCCGTATAGAGCACGCGAATGCGACCGTCTTCGGCAAGCGCGGAGCCCGAATACACACCATGGCAATCGAACGGCTCGTCGGGCAGCAGTGGGGCGCCAACGTAATCCCACGTCATAAGATCGCGACTCGTCGCATGGCCCCAGACCTTAACGCCGCCCTCGACATCAAACGGCGCATACTGAAAATAGGCATGGAACACGCCATCTGCCTGGCAAAGACCGTTGGGGTCGTTGAGCCAGCCCGCCGGCGGCATAATATGGAAGTGCTGACCATACGCGCCATGACCGCACTCAGAGGCGGCGGCGTCAACAGCGGCGACCAGCTGTGCAAGATCGCGCCCAAGGGCATTAGACATATCAAAGTCCTAACGGATCGAAAGTTACAAGGCGCCAGAGATCGGCACCAGATTCGGGAAACACCCGCGAGCATACAGCCCGCGGGCATTCCCTCAATCAAAAGCTCTTAGGCCTGCTCGGAAGCCTTGGGCTCGTCCTTGTACAGGACAAACGAGACGCCAAAGGAAACCAGCGCGGCGACCGCAAACATGATCGCGTACTGCACGGGCTGGGCCAGGCACAGCAGGATACCGAAGATACCGGTAACGCCGGTGCCGGAAGCAGCAAGCGAGGTGAGCGCGCAGACCAGGGCACCGCAACCGCCGCCGATGCAGCCGGCGATGAAGGGCTTAAAGAAACGCAGGTTCACGCCGAAGATGGCAGGCTCGGTAATGCCCATAAAGGCGGACAGAGCCGAAGGAAGCGCCAGGCCCTTGATCTTGGCATCGCGGGTCTTAAAGGCAACGGCGAGCGCAGCGCCACCCTGGGCGATGTTGGCAGCGCTGGCGATGGGCAGCCAGTAGGTCACACCGTACTGGGCGAGCTGACCCAAGTCGATGGCGGTGTACATCTGGTGGATACCGGTAACGACCGTGGGGGCATAGAACAGGCCGACGATAAAGGAACCGATACCGAAGGGCAGGGTCAGCAGGGCCTGAATCAGACCGAGGATGGCGTTCTCGGCCCACACGAAGATGGGGGCGACGGCAACGAGCGTCACGAGCACGGTCACGAACACCGAGACGAGCGGGGTCACAAAGAGGTCGAACATCTCGGGAACGATCTTGTGCAGGCGCTTCTCGAGGAAGGCCAGAATGGCGCAGGCGATAACGATGGGGATCACATGGCCCTGATAGCCGACCCACTCAAAGCTGTACACACCGGGAATAACGGTGACCATGGTCTGCACGCCCTCGGAGGCAACCGTGTAGGCGCTCTGCAGCGAGGAGTTGATAAACGCACCGCCGACGACGGCACCCAGGTACGGATTGGCGCCAAAGGCCTTAGCCGCGGAGTAGCCGATCAGGATCTGCAGAATGCCAAAGGACGTGCCCGAGACCAGGTCGGCAATCTTGTAGATAAAGTTATTGGTGTCGAGCGCGATAAAGCCGTTGGAGGCCATAAAGTTGAGGGCGCTCATAATGCCCAGCAGCAGGCCCGAAGCCACGATGGCGGGGATGATGGGGACAAAGACGTCGCCGAGTACCTTAATGGCGCGCATAAAGATGTTCTGCTGCTGCGCCGCGGCCTCCTTGACCTCGGCCTTGGTGGCAGCCTCGACGCCACTGAGCGCGATGAACTCTTCGTAGACCTTGTTGACGGTGCCGGTGCCAAAAATAATCTGGAGCTGGCCCTGAGCCTCAAAGACGCCCTTGGCGCCATCGACGTTCTCGATGGCCTCCTTGTTAACCTTGGTGTTATCGGCGATCACCAGACGCAGACGCGTGGCGCAGTGTGCGGCCGAAACAACGTTGTCGGCGCCACCGATGTTGTCGAGCACCTCTTGGGCTGATTTGCGGTAGTCCATGACTTCCCTTTCCTCCAACGGGCGCATTTGCACCCGGCCATCTTTGACACTTACACTGTAATCGTTTTCAGTTTCATATGTCTGTAATCGTTTTCATAGTAGGGTGAACGGTAGGAAAAAGCCGGCGAATGGTAGTTTTGGGACAAAAACGGGGGGACTCAAAGGTAGGCAGGCACGATCAAGGACTAGACATTCATAAGCTGATGGCCGAGCTTAAGCGTCTTGAGACCGCTCTCCCCCTCCACGCCATCGAGCGTGTTGAGCAACATATTGGTCGCCTCGACGCCACTGGTCAGGTAGCCATAATGCACAGTGGGAATGCCGCCCGTCAGCGCGCGCAAAAACGCATTGTCGCCAAAACCGCTCACGCGGTTTATGCCCTCGCCCATGCCGCGAACCTCATCGATGGCACGCAGCGCGCCCGCCGCCATGGTATCGGTCGCGCAGGCGATAAACGAAACATCGGGAGCGACGGAAAGCAGCTCACGCGCCGCACCATAGCCCGAGTCGAGAGTAAACGAGCCCAGGCGAATCAAGGCGGCATCGAGCGGGTTACCCGCGGCGCGCAGGCCGGCCTCAAAACCGCGACGGCGGTCATAACCGGCCGCGCGGTCCTCCTCGGTAACCCCAATGTAGGCAATCTTGCCGTCCACGCGGGCTGCAAGCGCATGGCCCAGCTCAAAAGCAGCTTCGTAATCGTCGTGATAGACGCAAGCCGTGCCCTCAACATTCTGGCCGATCAGCACGATGGGCACGCGGCACGACTCAATCGCCCGACGGTGCTCATCGGTAATCATAGTTGCCACCAGCACAATGCCATCGACCGGATGGTTTTGGAATAAATCGAGGTATTCGAGCTCACAATCGGCCGCGTTGTCGGTGTTGGCAAGCAACATCTGGTACCCGCGGCGGCCAAGCACCTGCCCGATGCCCGCCGTAATGCGGCTCACGGATTCCGAGTTGATCTTAGGCACGATGACGCCGATAAGCTTGGTAGAGCCGGTGCGCAGCGCGCGAGCCTGGCTGGACCGCACGTATCCGGTCAACTCAATCGCCTGCTTAATGCGATTGGCCTTATCGGCCGAGATATATCCACCGTTGAGGTAGCGCGAGACGGCGGCGCTCGAAACGCCCGCCAGCTCGGCCACATCTTTCATCTTTACCACGAGTACCCCTGACAACGAATTCACAGGCACCATGATAGCTGCCTTGCCAGCAAATTGAATAAATAGAATTCCTGGTCGAACAAACGTCAGAAACTATGACCCAATCCGAGGGCACGGAAACGACAGGAGCCCCCGCTCGTGACCGCG
>CABSMQ010000034.1:0-22355 GCA_902478965.1 uncultured Collinsella sp.
CAGCGTCAGATGTGTATAAGAGACAGACTTTGATATGGGCGAGGAGGTCGGTTGCGGCAGCCCCGACTGCAAGCCCGGTTGCGACTGCGACCGCTTCCTGGAGTTCTGGAACCTCGTCTTTACCCAGTACGACCGCCAGGAGGACGGTTCCATGCCGGAGCTGCCGCACCGCAACCTCGATACGGGCATGGGCCTGGAGCGCATGGCCGCTATCATGCAGCACAAGACCGCCAATTACGACGGCGACTTGATGCAGCATCTCATCAAGCTGGGCGAGGAGATCAGCGGCAAGACCTATGACGCCGACGATTACTCCGGCGCCAGCCGTTCTCTTCGCATCATCGCCGACCACTCCCGTGCCGTCGACTTCATGATCTCTGACGGCATCCTGCCCGGTAACGAGGGTCGCGAGTACGTCCTTCGCCGCCTGCTCCGCCGCGCCGTGTTCCACGGTCGCCTGGTGGGCATCGAGGGCGCCTTCCTGACCAAGTTTATCGACGAGGTCAACGCTCAGATGGGCGAGGCCTATCCCGAGCTGCTCAAGAACGTCGCGCTCGTCAAGGGTATCGTCGCCTCCGAGGAGGAGCGCTTCTCCACGACGCTCGACAACGGTCACGTCTACCTGGATGAGGCCCTGGCAGCGCTTGCCGAGGGTGCTGTGCTTCCGGGCGATGTTGCCTTTAAGCTGCACGACACCTTTGGTTTCCCCATCGACCTGACCGTCGAGATCGCCGGTACCACTGGGCATGACGTCGACATGGATGGCTTTACCGCTTGCATGGAGGACCAGAAGGCCCGCGCCCGCGCCAATGCCAAGGGCGACGCCTGGGGCAGCTTCAACGACGTGTGGGTCGAGCTTTCCGACAAGGTCGCCGCGACTGAGTTCGACGGTTATGACAACGATGTGATCGATGGCGCCAAGGTTGTCGCCATCGTGCGCAACGGCGAGTCCGTCGAGTCCGCCGCCGCGTGCGAGGACGTCGAGGTCGTGCTCGACCGCACCCCGTTCTATGCCGAGATGGGTGGCCAGCAGGGCGATGCCGGCGAGCTTTCCGCCGAGGGCGTTGCACTGACCGTTTCCGATACCAAGAACCACAATGGCCTGTACGCTCACGTCGCCCACGTTGTCGAGGGCACGCTTACTGTTGGTGCCGCTGTGACCGCCGCGCTCGACGCCGAGCGCCGTGGCTTCCTGCGCCGCAACCACACCGCCACGCACCTGCTCGACGCCGCCCTTAAGCAGGTCCTGGGCGAGCACGTCTCCCAGGCCGGCTCGCTGGTGACGCCCGAGCACCTGCGCTTTGACTTCACGCACTTCGAGGCCCTGTCCTCCGAGCAGCTCAAGGCTGTCGAGGACCTGGTCAACCAGCAGATCTTCGCTTCCAAGCCGGTCGTGACCCGCGTCATGGGCATCGACGAGGCCAAGGCCGCCGGCGCTGTCGCCCTCTTTGGCGAGAAGTACGGCGATGTCGTCCGCGTCGTCTCCGTGGGCGCTGAGGACCAGCCGTTCTCCCGCGAGCTCTGCGGTGGTACGCATGCCGCCAACACCGCCGAGATCGGCCTGTTCAAGATCATTTCCGAGTCCTCCACGGGCTCCAACGTCCGCCGTATTGAGGCCGTGACCTCTAAGGGCGCTCTCGACTATATGGCCGACCGCCTGGCACTCGTTGATGCCGCCGCCGCTGCGCTCAAGTGCCGCGTCGACGAGGTTCCCGCCCGTGTGGAGAACCTGCAGGCCGAGCTGCGCGAGACTTCCAACAAGCTCAAAAAGGCTCTGACCGGTGGTTCCTCCGACGCCATTTCCAGCGCCATCGAGGGTGCTGTCGAGCTGAATGGCTACAAGCTCGTTGTCGCTGAGCTCCAGGGCCTTGAGGCTGCCGACCTGCGCAACGTATGGGATACCGTGCATCAGAAGGTCGCCGGCCCTGTCGCTTGTGTCGTCGCCAGCGTGACTGAGAAGGGCACTCCGGCCCTGCTCGCTGCCGGCTCCGATGACGCCGTCAAGGCCGGTTTCCACGCCGGCAACGTGATCAAGCAGATCGCGGGCCTGGTCGATGGTCGCGGTGGCGGCCGTCCCAACATGGCCCAGGCCGGTGGCAAGAACGCTGCCGGTATCGCCGATGCCCTTGCGGCCGCCAAGACCGCGCTCGGCGCCTAAGAACCTAAGAAGTCACTGTGGTCGCGCTTGCGCTGGACATAGGGGAGACCAGGATTGGCATCGCCGTCTCGAGCCGTGATGGCAAGATGGCGATGCCCGTCAAGGTGCTTCCGGCTGCCGAGGTCACCGGTATGGCCAAGACGTTCCGCTACCTGGTCGAGGACTATGAGCCCGACATCCTGGTAAGCGGACGTCCCCTGACCATGGCCGGTGAGCCCGGCCCTCAGGCCGAGCGCGTTTCCGCTGTGGCGCAAAAGATTGCCGACGAGCTCGATCTTCCGCTGGAGTTTGAGGACGAGCGTCTGTCCTCGCAAGAGGCCAAGCGTATCCTGCGCGAGCAGGGACTCAACGAAAAGCAGATGAGGGGCAAGATCGACATGATTGCCGCCAGCCTGTTTTTGCAGACGTGGCTCGATCGTAAAAACGAGGAGGTTTCGCATGCCTAACGCTTCCGATCCGCGCCAGCAGAATCGTACACGGCAGCCGGAGTCGCGCCCTGCCCAGCCTGGCCAGCGTCCGGCACAGCCGACGCAGCGTGCAGCTCAGCCTGCCGCGCGCCCGGCGCAGTCCTTCTCTCATTCGGCCCAACCTGTTCAACGGACGGGTCAGCAGCCTTCTGCTCGTTCGGTTCAGCATTCGGCTTCTCACGCGGCTCAGCAGCCCACTGCTCGTACGGCCCAGCCTGCAGGCGGTACCCGCTTTAAGCAGCAGGCACCTACCCAGCGAACTCAGGCCCCTCAATCGCATTCGCATCACGCTCGCGGTTCGCATGGCGTTGCTCCGGCGACCCGCTCGAGCTACAACACGCATGCTCGTCGCGGTGCTCAAAAGAAGAGTTCTCCGGTTCTCATGATCATCGGCGTTGTGGTGGCGGTGCTTGCGCTTGCTGCGATCGCTTTCTTTGTCGTGCCGGTCGTCAAGGGTTTCTTTGCCGGTGAGGATGCGAAAGTCGTTGCAGGCCAGCAGGTTACGGTGACCATTCCCGATGGTGCTTCGGGCGATACGATCGCCTCGATTCTCTCCGAGAACCATATCGTCGAAAATCCCAAGGATTACTATGCGGCGGTGAAAAAGCTCAACGCCGATATGTCGCTCAAGCCTGGTGATTATTCGTTCACCACACTTATGGATGCGACCAAGGTTGTTCAGCAGCTCATGGAAGGCCCTAACGCGGGCTCCAATGCGCTGACTATCCCTGAGGGCCTGACGGTCGATCAAGTCGCCGACCGTGTGGCCCAGGCCTACGACAGCATCTCTAAGGAAGACTTCCTCAACCAGGCCAAGGCCTCCAACTACGTGGACGACTATAGCTTCCTTAAGGGCGCCGCCAACGACTCGCTCGAGGGTTTCTTGTTCCCCAAGACCTATTCGTTGGGTGATTCGCCGACGGCCGATGGCGTGATTCGCGCCATGCTCGATCAGTTTAAGACCGAGTACAAGTCGCTTGACTTTGCGAGCTGCGAAGCCAAGATCAAGGAACGCTACGGTGTGGAGATGTCCGACTACGACATCGTCAACTTGGCCTCTATCGTTGAGCGCGAGGGCCTCAACGCAGACCAGCGCGCGCACGTGGCTTCGGTCTTCTACAACCGTCTTGCCGGCAAGCTCGATGGTCTGCGCTATCTCAACAGCGATGCGACCATGATGTATGTCACCGGTGGCGAGGTTACCGCCGATGACCTGCAGAGCGATAGTCCGTATAACACCTATAAGCACGAGGGCCTACCGCCCACGCCCATCTGCTCTCCGTCGCTCGAGGCACTCAAGGCCACGCTTGAGCCGACCGACTCCGATGACCTGTATTTCTACATTACGCAGGACGAGGAGTACTTCTCGCAAACCTACGAAGAGCATCAACAGTCTTGGAATTAGCATGAGGATTTTTAGCCCCAAACGATACGTTGCCTCGGTCGATCGCATCGACCTTGATACCCTGTGGGCCGACGGCAAACGCGCCATTCTGCTCGATCGCGATAACACCCTGGTGCCGCGCGACACCGAGCAGGTTCCCGCCGCGGTTTCCGCCTGGCTCGATGCCGCCCGCGCCAAAGGCTTTAAGCTGTGCATGGTGTCCAACAACTGGCATCGCGATCAGGTCATGAGCTCTGCACGCGAGCTGGGACTCGAGGCCATCAGCCACGCCATGAAGCCGGCGCCGTTTGCCCTCAAGGCGGGTCTTAAGCGCCTCGGCGCCACGGCCGACGAGGCGGTGCTGATCGGTGATCAGCTCTACACGGACGTGTGGAGCGGCAACTTCGCCGGCGTCGATACCATCTTGGTTAAGCCGCAGGCGACGCAGGACCTGTGGTATACGCAGATCTTCCGTATCTTTGAGCGCCGGGCCCTGCGCGACCTTCCCTGCGAGGAATAGGTCTTGTCATGTCCCAGCACACCAAACACGGCTGCGACCATATCTTCTTTATCGGCTTTTTGGGCGCGGGCAAATCGACGCTCGCGCGCAACGTTGGCACCATGTTCAAGCGGCGTTTTATCGATACCGACCGCCTGGTCGTGCGCCGTTGCGGCAAGTCGGTGACCGAGATATTTAAGACCGAGGGCGAGGATCGTTTTCGCGAACTCGAGACCTCGGCACTCCGTTCGCTACAAAGTGAGCGCAGTCTGCTGGTATCGTGCGGGGGTGGCATTGTCGAGACGCCGGTGAACATTGAACTGATGCACGAGATGGGTACCTGTGTGTACCTCGAAGGCGACTTTGAGGACTCGTTGCGCCAGATTCGCCGCTCCGATACCCGGCCCGATTTCCGCTCACCCGAGCATGCTGCGCGCCTGTTTGAGCATCGCCGTCCGCTGTATCGCCAGGCCGCCGATATTACCCTTGATATTCGCAACAAGTCCTTCGAGGACGTTTCCTACCTTTGTGCCGAGAAGCTTTTGGAGCGTGGACTGCTATGATTCGCCGTCAACTCATCAATTTCCAAAACCGCAGTGTCGATGTTCGCGTCGGTCTTGGCGCGTTTGAGGAACTGTCGCGCATGTTTGCCTCGGCTGTGGGCAAGCCTAAGCGCGCGATGGTGGTTTGGAACGACGCCACATCCGAGCGTTTTGGTGAGGTCGTCGAGCATGCGCTGGTCGACGCTGGTTTTGCCGTGTCGCAGCTTTCGCTTGAGGTTTCGCCTGCCGGTGCTACGCTGGCCGATGCCGATGCCGTCTTTGGCGTCCTGTCGGCTAACGGCATTACCTGCGACGATCTCGTTGTCGCTGTCGGCGATACGGCGACCTGCTCGGTCGTTTGCTGGTGTGCCAATCAGTGGTGCGGTCGCACCGAGTGCGCCCTGCTACCGACGACGTTCGATGCCATGCTTACGGTCGCGACGACCATGAAGCCGCTCGTCGCCTCGTCGGCGAATGCGCTTCCCGCTATCGCGTTCCGTCCCGAGCCGGGCCTGGTCGTGTGTGACCTCAACCTTGTTCGCGAGGCGGACCCCGAGGACCTCAAGCTCGGCTATGTGGTACTTGTTGCCACCATGCTTTCGAGCAGCAAGTCCCGCTGGAATCAGTTTACTGAGACCGTCCCTGAGATTCTCGCGGGCGAGGAAGTCGCGCTCGTCAATGCCGTTCAGTGGTCTCAGACTGCCCGCAAGGACGTACTGATGGCCACGAACCCGAGTGCCCGCCATGCGCTCGATTTTGGCAAGATGGGGGAGCGTACCCTGCGCGCCTGCTTGGGCGATGCCGCTTCGCAGGTCCCTACCTACCAGCTGTTGTCCGAGGGCATGCGCTTTGAGGCGCGCCTAGCACATGATGCCTGCGACTTCGATATCGATTACGTTTTTGAGGTCGATGACTGCCTGGAGGACTTTGGTATCGAGGAACTTGCCTTCGATCTGGAGCCTGCCGTATATATCGAGGAGTTCCGCAAGCAGCAGTTCGCTCGCTCGAACCGCAGCATGTTGCCGCTGCCCGCGGCACTCGGCGCCATTCGTCTAACGAGCGTTGAGGACGAGGTTCTTGAGCGCCATGCTCACGCCTACTTGGCTTCTCGCAAAGAACTTCTCTAAGATTTATTGACATCCATCGTCTTTCGTATCATGTTGAGGGACGGGTTTCCAATCGGTTGCGGATCGCATGCGATTCCGACGTTCGGTTGAGACCCGTCCCGTCTTTATAGAGACAATAAGAAAGGAATCTGCATGTCTGAGTTTGCTGCCGGTCCTGCCGGTCGTATCGAACGTGTCCGTGCCCTGATGGTCGAGCGCGGCTACGACGCCATCCTGGTGCGCGACGAGGCCAACCTTCGTTGGCTTACGGGCGTGAAGGGCGTCTTCGACTACACCTTCGAGTTCCCGCACGCTGCGTTTATTACGGCCGACCAGTGCCTGTTCCACACCGACTCGCGCTACCTCAACAGCTTTGAGGAGAACACGCCCGCTGGCAGCCCCTGGGTCTACGACATGGACGAGGGCACCATCCCCGGTTGGGTCGCCGGTAAGATCGCAGTCAACAAGTGCCGTGTCTGCGCTGTCGAAGACGATATGCAGATCAATTTCTACCAGGGTATTCAGCGTGGTCTGGAGGACCGCTCCGTCGCCTGCATGCTGCCGCTGATGCACGACGACATCCGCAAGATGCGCGCCATCAAGGACGCCGAGGAGATCGATCTCATGCGCCATGCGCAGTCGATCACCGATGCCGCCTTCCAGCACATGCTCGGGTTTATTAAGCCTGGTATGACCGAGAAGCAGGTTCGCAACGAGCTCGAGAATTTTATGTTCGCCAACGGCGCCGACAGCCTTGCCTTCGGCTCCATCGTGGCGAGCGGTCCCAACACCGCCAACCCGCATGCCGTGCCGAGCGACCGCGTGATCGAGAAGGGCGACTTTGTCCTCATGGATTACGGCGCGGGCTACTGCGATTACCGCTCCGACATGACGCGCACTGTTGTTATGGGCGAGCCCACGCAGGAGCAGCTCGACCTGTACGCGCTCGTGCGCCGTACGCACGAGGAGTGCGTCGCCGCCATCCATCCGGGCGTCGAGGGCAACGACATTTTCAAGCTTTCCAAGAAGATCATCGGCGATGCCGGCTATGGCGATTACTACAACCATGGTCTGGGCCACGGCGTGGGCATCGACATCCACGAGCTGCCCAACTTCAACCGTAGCAAGAACATCATTGAGGTCGGCTCGGTTATTACCATGGAGCCCGGCGTCTACCTGCCCGGTGTGGGCGGCGTGCGCCTGGAGGACTACGGCGTCGTCACCGAGAACGGATATGAGCCTTTCACCAAGACCCCGCACGACCTGCACGTCATCGATTGCTAGCCCATTTCGATAGATTTTTGGGGCGGGGCGTCCGGAGCAATTCGGACGCCCCGCGTTCTCTTTTTATGCGCTCGCTGCAGGCGCCGTCTGCAAGTGTATAATTTCGGTCGTATGTAATTTGGACGCTTGTGCGTTCTGCCCATAACAAGAAAGGTCGCTATGCCTACCATTTCTACCGCCGACTTCAAGAACGGCCTCGGTCTCCGCATCAAGGACAAGGTCTACACCATCGTCGAGTTCCAGCATGTCAAGCCGGGCAAGGGCGGCGCGTTTGTGCGCTACAAGACCCGCGACATCAAGAGCGGCCGCGTCGTCGAGAACACCTGCAACGCCGGCACCAAGTTCGAGAGCGTCATGCTCACTACCCGTGAGTTCCAGTACCTCTACAACGATGGCACCGACTATATCTTCATGGACAACGAGTCCTATGAGCAGGTTCCCGTTCCCGAGGACATGGTGGGCGAGAACTCCAAGTGGCTGCGCGAGAACGACGTCTGCCAGCTGCTCTTCGCCGACGATGAGCTCATGGGCGTGACCCCGCCGATGTTCATCGAGACCACCATCGTCCAAACCGACCCGGGCTTTAAGGGCGACACCGTCCAGGGTTCCACCAAGCCGGCCACGATCGACACCGGCGCTGTCATCCAGGTCCCCATGTACCTCAACGAGGGCGAGGTCATCAAGGTTGACACCCGCGACGGCAAGTTCGTCTCCCGCGTCTAGCAACCAAATCTTCTAGGAGGACTCATGCCCCAGGAAATCAAGATTGACGGCATCGGCATTTCGCCCGATGTTCTGACCGCCATCGTCTCGCGCGCCGTGTCCGATGTCGAGGGCATCGCCTCCGTTGGCGTCAAGGACCTTGCCACCAACCTTGTCTCCATGATGCTCTCGTCCAAGGCCCCGGCTTCCGAGCCGGCGGTCGAGGCCGAGGTCGTCGGCGACAAGCTCGCACTCACCGTGCGTGTCGTGGTGTTCTTTGGCTATCCGTTCAAGAAACTCGCCGAGGCCGTTCGCGCCGCCGTGGTCGCCGCCATCGATGCCCAGGTGGGCGTCGAGGTCGAGCGCGTTGACGTTTGCATCGACGGCCTCGTTTTCCCCAAGGAGTAACCTTTGAGCCTTAAGGTTTATCGCGGGCGTACGCTTGCCCGCAGTCAGGCGCTGCAGCTGCTGTTCCAGGCCGAGGCCACGGACAGCCCGCTTGAGCGCGTCCTCGAGGGTGATTTCCTGATCTCGAAGGGTCCCCTCGACCCCTATGCGCTGGAGCTGTGCCGCGGTGCCTACGAGCATATCGATCGTATAGACTGTGCCCTGCGCGCCGTCGCCAAGAACTGGGATCTTATGCGCATGCCCGGCGCCGACCGCAATCTGCTGCGTATCGCCGTTTACGAGATGCGTTTCCTCACCGACGAGGAGGTCTCGGACGCCATCGTGATCAATGAGGCTGTCGAGCTTGCCAAGGCCTATGGCACCGATCAGTCCGCGTCGTTCGTCAACGGCGTGCTGGGCAAGATCGCGCGCAGCGAGGAGTTGCCGGGCGAGGACCTGTACCAGGAACTGCTGGCCGAGGATCGCGCTCGCGAGGAGGCGCAGGCTGCCGAGGCGGCCGCCAAGGTCGCTGCCGCTCAGGCTGCCGCCGGTGTACTTGCCGAGGACGCGGACGCTGCTGAGGCCGTCGAGGCCGACTCCGTCGAGGAGTAGCCATGCCAGAGGGTTCCGTCCGCAACTTCGACGAGATCTCGGACCGCCTGGACCAGATCATCGCTACCGTTCGCTCCAAGGATACGTCCTTGGAGCGTTCGCTCGATCTGTTTGACGAGGCGATTGAGCTGGGCTCCCGCGCGGTCGATATGGTCGACAAGTTTGAGCTGACGCCGCGTGAGGCCGATAAGCTCGAACAGGAATACGATGAGGATGCGGCAAACGAATCCCAGGATAGCTAGGCCGCATCTCCGGATACGAATGGTTGATGGCATTCATGAAACGCGTGCGTCTTGATGACGAACTGATTTCACAGGGCATCTGCGCCGATCGCGCGGATGCCCTTCGCACTCTTATGGCCGGCTTGGTCTCGAGTGGCGGCGAGCGCTTGACTTCGCCGGGTCTTAAGGTGATGCCGGGGCTGCCGCTGCACGTGAAGGGGCGTATTCCCTATGTTGGCCGCGGCGGTCTTAAGCTCGAAGGCGCGCTTGATGCGTTTGGCATCAATCCGACGGGCCTTGCCTGTTTGGATGTGGGCTGCTCTACCGGCGGTTTTACCGATTGCCTGCTCAAGCGCGGAGCTGCGACTGTTGTCTCTGTGGACGTGGGTCGCGCCCAGTTCGATTGGTCGTTGCGTCAGGACGATCGCGTGACGCTGCATGAGCGCACAAACGTGACGCAGCTGCCTGAGCTTGGCTATGCCGGCGCCATCGACCTGGCTGTGTGTGATGTCTCTTTTACCAGCATCGCGAACATTATCGATGCGGTACTGGCGTGCCTGGCGCCTACGGGTGCATTCTGCACGCTCGTAAAGCCGCAGTTTGAAGCTCCGGCGGCGCTGGTGGGCGAGGGCGGCATTGTGACCGATCCCGCCGTGCGCCGCGATACGCTCGTGGCGGCGGTTGAGCTCTTTGCTGCCAAGGGCCTGTTCCCGGTCGATGTGTGCGTGTCGCCCATTCATGGTGCCAAGGGCAACGTTGAGTTTTTCCTGTACGGCACGAGATTTGAATCTGGCGACCGCTCGCAAGACGTGCTGCAATCCCAGGTATCGGTTTTGAGCGAGAAAGCTGCAACGCTATGAAGGTCTTTCTGGTTCCCAATTACTACAAGCAAGAGGCGGTCGAGAGCGGCCTGATGCTCGAGCTTTGGCTGACGCGCCAGGGCTATGAGGTCGCATGGGCTGCCGACCAGCGATCGAAGATTCAGAGCACGCCTGATATTGACGGCTCCGATCTGGTCATTACGCTCGGCGGTGACGGTACGTTGCTGCGCGCTGCCCGCATCCTCAACCATCGCGAGATTCCTATCCTCGGTCTTTCCTATGGTCACCTGGGCTTTTTGACGGCCGCGAGTCCCGAGGAGCGCGACATTTTGCAGGTTGTGAGCGACGCCCTGTCCGGCGAGCTGCATGTGAGCCGTCGCGCTACCATCGCCGCGGATATCGTGTCCGTGCGTGACGATGGCACGAAGGATGTCGTGCGCACGTTCGCCCTCAATGACATGGCGCTCACGCGCGGCCCTCTGTCCGATATGGTCGAGTTTGACATCACGGTGTCCGGCCACCATATCGATCGCCTGCGTGGCGACGGCGTGGTCGTGTCCACGGCGACTGGTTCTACGGGTTACGCGCTCAGTGCCGGTGGCCCCATCGTGAGCCCCGACTATACGGGCATGGTCTGCGTACCCATTGCGCCGCACACCATTCAGGCCCGTGCCTTCTTGACTTCGCCGAGTGATGTCGTCGAAATCTTTATGTCTGATGATCGTCCGAGCGTTCCAGCGATTGCTATCGATGGACAGTTTATTACCTGCGATGGCACCGTTGAGAGCGTGGCGGTGCGCCGCGGGCCCGGAGATGTGTTGCTGCTGGATTACGGCCCCGAGAGCTTCTATAACTCGGTGAGCCGCGTATTCTACGGAGTCCGTCATGATCGATGAGCTGCAGGTTTCTAACATTGCGCTCATTCGCGAGGCGACGCTGCTGCCGAGTGCCGGCCTGACTGTCCTGACCGGCGAGACCGGTGCCGGCAAGACCGCGCTGCTCTCGGCCCTCAAGCTTATTTTGGGTGAGCGCGCGGATTCGTCTATGGTGCGCGAGGGCGAGGCGCTGGCGAGCGTCGAGGCGCGCCTGTTTGACGGCCCGCACGACACGGAGGGCTTCATCGTGCAGCGCAGTCTTTCTGCCGAGGGCCGCAGCCGCGTGAAGATTGACGGACGCATCGCCAGTGTGCGCGAGCTTTCGGAGCGCGTTGGCGTGATGATGGATCTGTGCGGCCAACACGAGCACCAGCGCTTGCTCGATCCGGCGCATCATGTTGCGATGGTCGATGCCTGGGCAGGGCGCCCTGCACTCGAGGCGCTCGAGCACTACCGCGCCTGCTTTAAGGCTTCGCGCGCTGCCGCTAAGGAGGTTCGACGTGTCGAAGAGACCTCGCGTGCGCAGGGGAGCCGCGTCGAGGAAGCGCGCTTTGCGCTCGAGCGCATCGGCGAGGTCGACCCCAAACCGGGCGAGTATGAGGAACTCGAGGAACTGCTGCCGCGCTCCGAACATGCCGAGGTGCTGGTTGCCACAGCTAATGATGCCCATGCATCGCTTGCCTCTGAAGGGGGAGCGCTCGATGCCGTGAACAGCGCCGTGGCAGAACTTTCCCGAATGGCTTCCGTCGATCGCAAACTTGGCGACATTGCCGATTTGCTTTCGGATGCCTGTATCTCCCTTGAGGATTGCGCGAACGAACTTCGTGCCTATCGCGATGGCGTCGCCTTCGATCCGCGCGAGCTCGCTCGCATGCGTGAGCGGTATTCCGACCTCAAGGGCCTGCTGCGTCAGTGGGGTCCTACCATGGACGATGTTTTTGCCATGCGCGATCGCTCGCAAGAGCTGCTGTCCCTGGTCGATGATGGCGATGAACAGATCAGAAAGGCGCGTGAGGCACTCGGGAGCGCCGAGCACGAGTTGTTTGCCGCTGCCAAGGCACTTAAGCGCGCTCGCAATATGGCGGCCCCGCGCTTCTGCCACGAGGTTTGCCGCCAGATGGCTCGCCTGGAGATGGGCGGCGCCGAGCTCGTCTGGGAGTCGCGTGATCTTCCCCGTGCTGAGTGGACGCCCGTTGGTCCTTCGAGCTACGAGCTGCTATACCGCAGCGGTGCCGGTTTGACTCCACGTCCCCTGCGCCGCATTGCGTCGGGCGGCGAGCTCAGCCGCGTCATGTTGGCAAGTAAGGTTGTCCTCGGTAACGCGGACGGTGTCGATACGCTGGTGTTTGACGAGGTCGATGCCGGTGTCGGCGGCTCTACGGCTCGTGCTCTTGCTGGTGTGCTGGCCGATCTTGCCGCTACTCATCAGGTCATCGTCGTAACGCACCTTGCGCAGGTTGCGGTCATGGCCGACAAACATTATGTTGTCAGTAAGGAACCGGGCGATGTTCCCCAGACGCATTTGGACGAGGTAACCGGCGAAGCGCGTACCGCCGAGATCGCCCGCATGTTGAGCGGCGATCAATCGGAGGCGAGCTTGGCGCATGCCAAGCAGATGCTTGAAGAAGCTCGAGGTTAGGTCGTATCAGCGGTGTTGGTGGGACAAAATAGACTGAATTTTTTGTCCCACTTCGCGTTTTACTCCACGACCTTATCCGGTTGGATGAGCTCTTCGTAGTAGCTGATATGCTCTCGGGCGTCCTCGATTTCGGGCAGCAGGAAGTTGTAGATGACCTCTATGATCATCGTGGCGCTCATCTTGGAGAATGCGAAGTCACCCGTTGTCAGCAGCGCTTCGTGATTGACGGTATTAAAGGTGTAGTCGGCGAGGCGCGCAAGTGGAGACTTGCTATCGCTGCTGATGACGACTACGGTTGCGCCGCAGTTGCGAGCCGCTTTTGCCATGCGATTCAGTCGGCGCGATTTGCCAGAGTTTGAGATTAGCACGATGACGTCACCCGGGCGTAACGTGAGCGCAAAGCCGATTGATGTCTCGCTAATGGTGCTCGCCATGCAGCGCAGGCCCAGCTGCGAGAACTTGAACGTCGCGTCGAGCGCGACGGCGTTGGTGTTGCCTACGGCCGCAAACTCAATAACGCCGGCGTTCTTAAGCGCGTGTACAACTGCGGCCAACGTGTCGTGATCAATGCCGTCGATGGTCGCATTAAGCTCACTCACCTTGGCGGCGAGGATGTTTTTAAGGCTCTGCTCCATGTTGTCGAGCGAGACCTCGTCGGTCAGGCCCTCGTTGCGCTGACTCTCTAAGTCGCGCGCCAACGAAAACTGAAAGCTGCGGAAGCTGCCAAAGCCCAGCTTGCGGCAGAAACGCGAAACGGTCGCCTCGGACGTGGCGGCAGCGCGCGAGAGCTGAGCCGCCGTGAGGCGTGGCGCCTCGGACTGGTGCTCCAATATATAGTCGACAATGCGCTGCTCGGACTCGCTGTATCCCTGGTGGGTACTAATGAGGGAAAGTGCGCTTTTGCTACTATCGGTCATGGATGGCTCCTGGTTGGCATGAAAATCTAGCTTGATTTGCAATGCCATAGTATACGGGCATTTTCAATTACAAGATACACCTTGCCGTTTCAAGTGTTGATGGTAAACTTTCACTTGCCGTTTACGGTTATGAAAGAACCTTTCACCGGAGAATTGCGCCTTGTCTCTTCTCACGCGGACGGTAGGTTGGTATCTTTCAAGTGTGGAAAAACGCGCATCGAAGCGCGTGTAGGGGAGCGCCCGCGGGCGCTGTACTCAAGAAGGAGGGACACATGGCTAAGTTTGACATCATCGCCGCGACCGGTTGCCCGACCGGCATTGCGCACACCTTCATGGCGAAGGAGGCGCTGGAGAAGGCTGCTGCCGAGCGAGGTCTGACCATTAAGGTCGAGACTCATGGCCAGGTCGGCGTCGAGAACGAGCTCACCAAGAGCGAGATCGCCGGTGCCAAGGCCGTCGTTGTCGCAGCCGATAAGGATGTCCAGGCTGAGCGTTTCGCCGGTAAGCCCATGGTTTCCGTTGGTGTTTCCAAGGCCCTGTCTGTCGAGGCTGCTGGTAAGCTGATCGACCGCGCGCTCGCCGCCAAGGGCGACGACACGGTTGCCGCTGCCGCCGATGTCGAGGACGAGGTCGAGGAGAAGGAGTCCATCGGCCACGTCATCTACAAGCACCTCATGAACGGCGTCAGCCACATGCTGGTCTTCGTCGTTGCCGGTGGTGTTCTGACCGCCATTTCGTTCCTGTGGGGCATCACGTCCTTTGATTCGACGGCTGCCGACTACAACAGCTTTGCTGCGATGCTCAAGATCATCGGCGGCATCGCCATGAACCTTATGGTTCCGGTGCTTTCCGCCTACATCGCCGAATCCATCGGCAAGCGCCCGGCGCTCGTCCCCGGTTTCGTTGCCGGTATGATTGCCATCCAGGGCCTGCCTGTTAACGCCGAGACCGGCATGATCGACGCCGGTGGCGCCGGCGTGGGCTTCGGCTTCCTGGGCGGCATCGTCGGCGGCTTCCTCGCCGGCTATGTCATCCTGCTGCTCGAGAAGGTTTTCTCTAAAATTCCCGCGAGCCTTAATGGCCTGAAGGCAATCTTCCTGTATCCGCTGTGCTCTACCGCCATCGTCGGCCTGGTCATGCTCGGTATTTCCGGCCCCATGGCTGCCATTAACCAGGGTATGATGGATTTCCTGCAGAGCCTCGGTAACTCCGGTCCGGTGATCCTTGGCCTGGCCATCGGCTGCATGTGCGCCTTTGATATGGGCGGCCCGGTCAACAAGGCTGCTTACGCTACTGGTACCTTCCTGCTCGGTACCGCTCTCGAAGCTGGCGTCGGCACCGAGACCTACAACTTCGGCACCAACTTCATGGCTGCCGTCTCCGCCGCTTGCATCGTTCCGCCGCTGATCACCACCTTCGCCGTCGTTGTCGGCAAGAAGTACTTCAGCCAGGAGGATCATGACGCCGGTATCGTCAACCTCATCCTTGGTTGCACCCACATCACCGAGGGCGCCATTCCGTTCATGACCAAGAACATCTGGCCCGTCATGCCCATCATGATGCTCGGTTCTTCCATCGCTTCCATTTTGACCATCTTCTTCAACGTTCACGATCCGGCGCCTCACGGCGGCTTCCTGGTCCTGCCCGTTGTCGAGAACGGTCCGCTGTGGGTCCTCGCGATCCTCATCGGCGCTGTGGTCGGTGGTATCCTGTTCGTGGCCTTCAAGAAGTACGACTTCGAGAAGAATCAGAAGGCCGCTCCTGTAGCCAAGTCCGTTGAGGCCCCCAAGGCCGCTGCCGTCGAGGCCCCCAAGGCCGAGGCTGCCGACTTCGTGAAGGTCGAGAATGTCTTTGTCGCCGAGGACTTCGCTTCTCGTGACGAGGCTCTGAGCTTCGTTTCCAACCAGGCTGTCAAGGCCGGTATCGCCAGCGACGCCGACGCCGTGATGAACGCCTTCCTGGCCCGCGAGGCCGAGGGCACCACGGGCATGATGGAGGGCTTCGCCATCCCGCATGCCAAGTCCGACGCCATTACCGAGGCTGCCGTCATCGTCGTCAAGGACGAGTCCGGTGTGACCGGTTGGGACACCATGGACGGCGCTCCCGTCAACGTGGCCATCGCGCTGCTCATCCCGGGTGCCCAGGCCGGCACCACGCACCTTAAGATCCTGTCCAAGGTCGCCGAGGCGCTCATGGACGAGGACTTCCGTGCCACCGTCAAGGGTTCCACCGACGCCGCCGAGATCGCCAAGACGATCAACGCCCGCCTGGTCTAATCCCCCAGCCCGCGAATAACATCGCCCCCTGTATATAAGGCGGAGTCCCTCTCCAGGGCCTCCGCCTTTTTCGAATCAGAGAACGCATCGGTTATCCCATCAGCCAGAATACCTTTCAGCCGACATTACTCTGGACCGACCGTGTTTCCGCAGCTTGCTCGCCCACAGGGGCCCGTGCGCGGCCTGTGAGATTTATCGCGAGTTCCGCACGAGCCGAAGAGCACTTAATGTGCTCTTCGTGCGAGCAGGACTGTAGAGCAGGAAATCTCACAGGCCGCGCACGGGCCCCTGTGGGCGAGCAAGCGGACGACAAACACATCTGTCCAATAATTCGTCTGAAACATAATGAAAAACCGTTTGATGTGAGTTAATATAAACAACGTCGTGAATCTGACTCCTGCCACATGCATGACAGGGGTTAAACACAAAAAGGAGTCAATTATGGTTTCTGAGAAGGCTACCCTCGTTAATCCTCAGGGTCTGCACATGCGTCCGGCTGGTCTGTTCGCCTCCACCATGGGCAAGTACGCCTGTGACGTGACGGTCGTCACCCCCGAGAAGGAGGTCAACGGCAAGTCCCCGATGGCCCTCATGGCTGCTGGTATCCCCTGCGGTACTGAGGTCGAGGTCAAGTGCGACGGCGCCGACGAGGCCGAGGCTCTGGCTGCTGCCATCGAGCTCATCAAGAGCGGTCTTGGCGAGTAGAACTCAAACGGGTCGCATGTTGAACAACTAAGTTCATATTTGGGGGCGCAGTGACCTGTTGTAAGGTAACTGCGCTCTTTTGTCATGGATATGGCAAAACGCTTTATCACATGACACGGAGAGAGGAATGGGAATGTATCAGGGAGTCAACGCTTCCGAGGGCATCGGTATCGGCACCGTCATGGTCGCCGTCGATCCCGACTTGACGTTTGAGCCGCACGAGGTTGCTGATTCGGCAGCAGAGAAGGAGCGCTATCAGTCCGCTCTTTCGGTCTTCTGCGAGAAGACCCAGGCTCAGGCCGACCACATGAAGGAGACGGTGGGCGAGGCCGAGGCCGAGATCATGAGCGGACACATTGTTCTGGCTCAGGATCCGGGTATGACCGACGCCATCAACGCCGCCATTGACGGCGGTACCTGCGCCGAGCAGGCGCTCATGGACACCTCGACCATGTTCGAGAACATGTTCCTGTCCATGGACGACGAGATGTTCCGTCTTCGCGCGGCTGACATCGCCGACATCCGCACCGGTATTCTGGCCGAGCTGCTGGGCAAGGAGGTCGTCGACCTCTCCGTCCTGCCCGAGAACACTGTCGTTGTCGTGCACGACCTCACGCCGTCCATGACCGCCACGATCGATAAGGCCCACGTTGCCGGTATCGTCACCGAGACCGGTGGCCGCACGTCGCACTCCGCGATCATTGCGCGCGCCCTCGAGATCCCGGCTGTCCTTTCGGTCTCCAACAGCTGCACCGCACTGCGCAACGGCATGACCGTTGTCGTCGACGGCGGCAAGGGTATCGTCGAGGCCGATCCCGACGAGGAGACGCTCGCTGCCTACACCGCCAAGGCCGAGGCCTTCGCTGCCGAGAAGGCAGCCCTCGAGGCCTTCCGTGGCAAGCCGTCCGTGACTGCCGATGGCATCAAGAAGATCATCGCCTGCAACATCGGCAACCCCGATGACGTGCCCAACGCGCTCGATCACGACGCCGAGGCTATCGGTCTGTTCCGCTCCGAGTTCCTGTTCATGGACTCCGCTGAGCTTCCTTCCGAGGAGGAGCAGTTCAACGCCTACCGTAAGGTCGCCAGCGCGCTCAAGGGTGCTCCGGTCATCATCCGCACGCTCGATGTGGGTGGCGACAAGGAGATTCCGTATCTGCATATGGTCAAGGAAGACAACCCCTTCATGGGCTTCCGCGCCGTGCGTTACTGCCTGGCCAATCCCGACCATTACAAGGTGCAGCTCCGCGCTCTGCTGCGCGCTAGCGCCTTCGGTGACGTCAAGATCATGATCCCGCTCGTCACCTGCGTCGAGGAGGTCTTGGCTGTCAAGGAGCTCGTCGAGCAGTGCAAGGCCGAGCTGACCGAAGAGGGTCGCAAGTTCAACGAGAACATCGAGGTCGGCATCATGGTCGAGACGCCCGCCGCTTCGCTGCTCGCAGACCGTCTTGCCGAGGTCGCCGACTTCTTCTCCATCGGCACCAACGACCTGATCGGCTACACCATGTGCGCCGACCGTGGTAACGACACCATCTCCAACCTGTACCAGGTTTACTATCCCGCCGTGCTCCGCTCGCTCAAGAACATCATCGAGAGCGGCGTGAAGGCCGGCATCATGGTCGGTATGTGCGGCGAGGCCGCTGCCGATCCGCTGCTCGAGCCGCTGCTGATCAGCTGGGGCCTGGAGGAGTTCTCGATGAGCGCTCCGTCGATCCTGCGCGCCCGCAAGACCATCAGCCAGTGGACCAAGGCCGAGTGCGACGAGCTCGCCGAGAAGGCACTCGCCTGCAACACCGCCGCCGAGGTCAAGGCACTGCTCGAGTCCGCAGCTCGCTAATTTGGTATCAGAGGTAACCGCGTGGTTGGAATGGGCCGGCCACGCGGCCCTCACATATACAGGGGGTACTGTAAATGTTCTACACGCTAACCGCTAACCCGGCTGTCGACATGACGGTTTCGAGCTCTCCGCTCGAGCCCGACGAGAACGTCCGCACCGGCTCGGCCAGCTACACGGCTAACGGCAAGGGCCTCGACGTGTCCTTCGCCTTTAAGAAGATGGGCGTCGACACCGTCGCGCTCGGCTTCTTCGCCGGCTTCACGGGCAAGTTCATCGTCGAGGAGGTTATGAACCTGGGTTGCCTCTGCCGCCCGGTCTGGACCGACGGTATCACGCGCATTAACACCTACGTCAACGATGGCCAGCACGAGTACGGCATCCTGAACCCCGGCGCCCCGATCACGCCGCAGCACCAGGAGGAGCTCTACAACATCCTGGACACCGCGGGCGATCTCGAGTGCCTGATCGTCTCCGGCTCCGTGCCTCCCAAAGCTACGCCCGACTTCCTGGCTCAGGTCATGGAGCACGCTCAGGCTCGTGGCGCTGACGTCGTCCTGGACCTGTCCTCCGACAAGCTCAAGGAGCTCGCTCACAAGAAGCCGCTGCTCATCAAGCCGAACCATCACGAGATGAAGGCCATCTTCGGCGTGCCGGTCGACACCGACGACGAGGTTCGCGTTGCCATGAAGATGGCTCACGACGCTGGCGTTCAGAACGTGCTGCTCACCCGTGGTAGCCGCGGCGACGCTTACTTCTCCAACGGCGAGGACATCTGGTACGCCAAGCGTGAGTTCAACATCAAGCTGGTCTCTTCCGTCTGCGCCGGCGACTGCACCCTCGCTGCGTTCCTGCACAAGTGGTACAGGGATCGCGACAACGTCGAGGAGGCCATGAAGCTCGCTATGGCCACCGGCGCCAACGTTGCCGAGTCCGTCGGCATTGGTGACTTCGGTCACGTCGACGAGTACAGCAAGCGCGTTGCTGTCCGCAAGCTCGATCGTCAGTAATCGAAACGCGACATATTCGTGCGCATGCGGCGCCCCGGTTTCGGCCGGGGCGCCTTTTTTGTTCCGCCATGGGGGAGAGGTGTCCTGCCGTACTTCATCGCTTCCACACCGTTCACCGAGTTGTCCTAGCCTTTTACCGATGCGTGGAATATACTTTCATTAACACGTTGCTTCGTGAAAGGAACATTCATGATTTACACGCTCACTGCTAATCCCGCCATTGATTACAACATCGCCTGCGACGGCCTTACTGCCAATACCGTCACGCGTACCCGCAATGCCGTCTACACGCCCAACGGCAAAGGCCTCAACGTCTCGTTTACGCTTGACCACTATGGTGTCGACACCACGATCCTGGGTTTCTTCGCCGGCTTCTCGGGTGAGTTTATCGTTAAGGGCGCCGAGGCCCTGGGCGTGCCCGTCAAGCCCGTGTGGACCGACGGTATTACGCGCGTCAATGTGTTCCTCAACGCCGGTCCCGACACCGAGTACAACATGGTCAATGCCGGTGCCGCCATCAATGAGGCCAACGAGCAGGAGATGTTTGAACTTATCGATTCGCTCGATGACATGACCTGCCTGGTCATCAGCGGCTCGCTGCCTCCCAACACTTCCGAGGGCTTCTTGGCCGAGGTCCTGCGCCGTGTCAAGGCCAAGGGGGCCGAGTTCGTCCTCGACATCTCGAGCCATCAGCTGGCAGACCTCATTGCTCTGGAGCCACTGCTGATCAAGCCCAATGACGACGAGCTGCTTGACATCTTTGGCATCAAGGTGAGCGGTGGCGACGACGAGTCCGTCAAGGGCGCTATGGCCGAGCTGCACGCCAAGGGCGCCAAGAACGTGCTGCTGACCCTTGGTGGCGCCGGTGCGTACTTCTCCAACGGCGAGCATATCTGGTTTGCCAACCGCACCTTCGACGTCAAGCTGCTGTCGACGGTGTGCGCCGGCGATTCCTCGCTCGCTGCCTTCCTGTCCGTGTGGCACGACGCCCCCGAGCGCGTCGAGGACGCCCTGCGCCTTTCGATGGCCACTGGCGCCAACGTGGTCGAGTGCCCCGGTCTGGGTGATTTTGCCAAGGTGGACGAATATAAGAAGCACATCGAGGTTCGCCAGGTCTGCTAGCCGCACCGAAAAATCGTTGCAGAACACCCGCTTTGGATCTCCGAGGCGGGTGTTTTTTGCGCGCTGAACGTATGCGGCGTCTGCTGTCTCGTTTTATCTAATCGACGACGCGATTGCGTGTGCGTGCTTTCTCGTTTCTTGTTAGACTTCTTGAGAACCATCGATTTACGCTCACAAGTGCAGGAGGCCATAGGCATGTGCAATGTTTCGCTCAACGGTACGCATCCGTCCGATGCCTCCCTGCGCGTCCTGCGCGCGCTTGAGGCGGCTGGTCTTGAGGCTTGGTACGTTGGCGGTTGGGTGCGCGACGCCCTGATGGGATGCCCCAGCCACGATGTTGATATGTGCTGTAGCGGCCTGTGGCAGGAGTCCAAGGCGGCGCTCGAGGCCGCTGATATCGCGGTCGTGGAGTCGGGCATTAAATTTGGCGGAATCACGGCTATTTCCGATGGCGAGCGTATCGAGGTCACCACGTACCGCCTGGATGGCTTTTACACCGATGGGCGCCATCCTCAGAGTGTCGAGCGTGCCGCCTCGCTCGAGGACGACCTGGCCCGCCGCGACTTTACCGTCAACGCCATGGCCTGGCATCCCGAGCGCGGGCTTGTCGACCGCTACGACGGCCAGGGTGATCTGGAGCGCAAGCTGATTCGCGCTGTCGGTGATCCCAAGCGTCGCTTTAACGAGGACGCCCTGCGCATGCTGCGTGCGGTGCGCTTTGCCTGCCGTCTGGACTTTATGATTGAGCCCGAGACTAAGCGTGCGCTTGCCGAGTGCGCGCCGTTGCTCGATGCCGTGGCGCGTGAGCGTGTGGGTATTGAGCTCGAGGGCATTCTTTCGACCGGTCATGGGGGAGACGCGATGCTTCGCTATCCCGAGCTCATCTGCGCCGCCGTGCCCGAGTTGGCAGCGGGTCGCGGGTTTGATCAACGCAGTGTCTATCATGCGTTTAACGTCTACGAGCATATCGCCCGCGTGCTGACGGTGGCAGGGGAGCTGGCGCTGTGCGACGGCGTCGCGCCCTCGTCGAGCCTTATGTGGGCGGCGTTTTTGCACGATGTGTCCAAGCCCGAGTGCTTTACGGTCGATCACGCCGGCAGCGGACACTTCTACGGTCATCCCGAGCTCGGCGCCAAGAAAGCGCGCGTCATTATGGATCGCCTGGCGCTCTCGCACGACCTGGTGCACGACGTGTGCCTGCTCATCAAATATCACGATAAGCCGCTGCGCCCCGAGCGCTCCTGTCTGCTCAATATGATGCGCGCGCTTTCGGGTGAGGGCGTCGACACGGCCCGCCTGATTGACGAGCTCATGGACCTCAAGCGTGCTGACACGCTTGGCAAGGCCCCATCGTGCTTCTATTATGTCGAGACAATCGAGGAAATGCGCGCGCTGGCGCACGAGCTACTGGAGGCGGGGGAGCCCTATACGCTCAGGATGCTTGCCATCAACGGCGGCGACCTGATCCGTGCCGGAGTCAAGCCCGGGCCGGAACTGGGTCAGCTTCTCAACTTCGCCCTCGACGCCGTGATCGAAGACAACATTCCCAACGAGCGCGAAGCTCTTTTGGTCCATCTCAACTTTAATTAGCTACCTAGTTTACCTGCGTGTTCCATAACCTGCCGACAATTTTTCGGCAATTTGGAATTTCTTCTTGCGCTGACTTTTTTTGTCCCGTAATATAATTCCTCGCAGCACGGCAGTGCAGATGTCATGTGGCCCGTTCGTCTAGCGGTTTAGGACGCCGCCCTCTCAAGGCGGAGATCACCAGTTCGAATCTGGTACGGGCTACCA
>CABSMQ010000035.1:0-21927 GCA_902478965.1 uncultured Collinsella sp.
CGCGGTCACGAGCGGGGGCTCCTGTCGTTTCCGTGCCCTCGGATTGGGTCATAGTGTCTGACTTATGCTCAACCAGCGGCGCCTTAGACGTTGGGAACGTTCCTTTTCTGCCGGCAGTTGGGGACAGTCCTAGTCGTTGGGGACGTTCTTAAATGACTAGTCATCCAAGAACGTCCCCAACGACTACTCATTTAAGTACGTCCCCAATGAGTACCCAATGAGTGTGTGGGCGATCGGATTTTCCCGCTCGCCGATTTGTGTCTTGAAAAATGTATATAACGACTATAACGTAGTGTGAAACATATTGGAAACAATACCGAGGAGGCTGCGTTGAAGAAAAGCAATCTGGGCTATGTGCTGGTGCTGATCGCCGCGCTTATGTGGGGCAGTATCGGAATCTTTGTAAACGGCATCTCGGCCATGGGCGTCTCGTCCCAGAGCATGGCTGCCTTTCGCTTGTTGGTCGGAGCGCTTATCTTGGCGCCGGTCCTGATGTTTATGGGCTGCCGTCCGGGTGAGGGGTCTACCGTGGCTCAGGGTCCCCTGGCGCTATTCAAGGCAAGCCCCAAAGAGCTCGTCCCCTGCGCGCTTGTCGGTATCGTCGGTTTAGCCGCCGCCAACACCTGCTATTACGAGTGCATGCGCGAGGTGGGTATGTCTACGGCCTCGGTGCTGCTCTACACCTCGCCGGTGTTTGGCGTCATGCTCGGCCGCGTGCTTTATCGCGAGGACGTGACCCCCAACAAGCTCGTTGCCATTGTCTTTAACATCGTTGGCTGCGTGCTTGCGGTGACCAATGGCGACCTTTCCGGTTTTCATTTTTCGGTTTGGGGCGTCACGTCGGGCGTGATTGCAGGCCTTTGTGGTGCGTCGCTCGCGGTGTTTAGCCGGATAGCAACCAAGACGGTCCACCCGCTGGCTGTCACGTTTTGGGGCTTTGTTTTTGGCGGTGCGGTTATGGCGGCTATCGCGGCTCCGTGGCCGGATGTCGCCGCGGCAATGTCGCCACAGCTGCTGCTGCTGTTCCTTGGCTTTGGACTCATCCCCACAGCCGTGGCTTACATCTTATATATGCAGGGTCTGTCCATGGGGCTCGAGACATCGAAAGTTCCCGTCGTAATGTCTTTCGAGACGGTCGTTACCGTACTGGTGGGCATTGGTGTCTATGCCGAGCCCGCCGGCGTGATCAAAGTCCTGGGCATCGTGCTGGTGCTCGCGTCCATCCTGATTATGAACACCGACTTCTCCAAGCTGCGCAACAGTGTGTTTGTCGGTCATGTTGTTGAGAGCATGACCTTTAAGCCCAACGCGTGGTGGACGGAGAAATCGCAGGACATGGATCTGTTTAAGGAGCGCACCGGCATTGCGCTGGAACCCACCGTACAGGAAAGCCCCTGGTACTTCGTGCGATAGAGGATTGCGCGCAGGGTCTGAACTCGGGTTATCCAGCCAGCGCCAGCCTACCCGGCCCCAACGTTTCGAGTACGTTAAACCCGTCAACGGTCGATTTTCACCCGCGAACGGTCTTTATACTAATTAGCAATATCCGCAACGTATAAGACGTTATAATGACCATAACGAAAAGGAGGAGGCAAGATGAATCAGATCATTCTCGCATCTCATGGCGGCCTGGCCGCAGGCGCCAAAGACACGCTCGAGATGGTTCTCGGCGACGTGTCGAACGTCCACGTCGTGTCGCTTGCTCGTGACGACAAGGAGCCCATCACCAATAAGGTGGACGCCATGATCGCCACGTTCAACACGGACGACACCGTCTATGTGCTGACCGATATGCTCGGCAGCTCGGTCAACAACAACATGGTCGAGCTTTCCAAGAACGGCACGAAGTTCACGGTTGTCAGCGGTTTCAACATTCCGCTGGCACTGACGCTCGCTATGAGCCCCGTCCCCGTCAAGGGCGCCGAGCTCGCGGCCCTCATCAACGAGGCCCGCACCGGCCTGACCAACCCCAACGCACCGGTCGAGGCTGCCGCGGCTCCCGCCAAGAAGGCCAAGGCGCCCCGTCACAGCTCCGGTCCCGCCAAGATCGTCCTCGCACGTCTTGACTACCGTCTGCTGCACGGCCAGGTCGTCTTTACCTGGACTACCAAGGTTCAGGCCGAGCGCATCATCGTCGTCGACAACGCTGCCGCCAACGATGACATCAAGAAGGGCGCTCTTAAGCTGGCCAAGCCCCAGGGCGTTCGCCTGAACGTCTTCACCGTCGAGCGTGCCCTCGCCAAGATGGACAAGCTCAACACCCTCGGCGAGCGCGTCATGTTCGTCTTTGGCAACACTGCCGAGATGCTGCAGTTCTGCCAGGGCTACAAGCTCGACGCCATCAACCTGGGCGCCACCGCCAACCACGACGGTGCCGATCAGGTCGGCGGCAAGGACAGCTCCGTCTTCCTCGACGCCACCCAGAAGGCAGACGTCAACCAGCTGCTCGACATGGGCATCAAGCTCTACGTCCAGCAGACCCCTACGTATCAGAGCGTCGACATCGACGCCAAGCTGTAATCAACCAGGCTTTTGCCTGACTGAAAGGAGAAGGGTATGAATACGTTCATCAGTGCGGTGCTCGTCGGCCTCGTCGGCGTGTTCTGCATGTGGGACTCCCGCCTGCTCGGTCGTCTTAACTTCGAGCAGCCCCTCGTTGGCGCTACGCTCGTCGGTCTGCTGCTGGGCGATGTGCCCACCGGCCTTGCCGTCGGTGCCGCCGTCGAGCTCGTGTCCATGGGCCTGGTGCAGGTCGGCGCTGCCGTTCCGCCCGATATGGTCCTGGGCGGCATCGTGGCCGCTGCCTTTGCGTGCCTGACCGATGCTTCCGCCGAGACCGCCATGACGATCGCCATCCCGGTCGCCGTCCTGGGTCAGCTCCTCGGCATCGTGTTCCGTTCCATCATCGCCGCCCTCACCCATGTGGCAGATAGCGCGATCGATAACGGAAAGTTCAAGACCGCCTACCGCATGCACATCTGCGCCGGCTCCGGTCTGTACGCCGTCATGTACTTCCTGCCGATCTTCCTCGCCGTCTTTGTTGGCACCGACCTGGTTCAGGCCATCGTCAACATGGTTCCCGAGTGGCTGTCCACTGGTCTTAACGTTTCGACCAAGATCATGACCGCCTACGGCTTGGCCCTGCTGCTCACCATGATGATCAAGAAGGGTATGACTCCGTTCCTGTTCATCGGTTTCCTGCTCGCCGCTTACCTCAACCTGTCCGTCATCGCGGTCGCTCTGATCGGTGTGTGCCTGGCTGTCGTCTTCATGGGCTTCAAGTTCAACGGTTCCCATGCAGCCGCCGGTGTCGATTCCGACTACGATCCGCTCGAAGACGACGAAGACTAAGGAGGAACACACTATGGCAACCGCAACCAAGGACGTGTCCCTGAACAAGAAGGTCAGCCAGTTCTTCTGGCGCTCCTGGGCCATCCAGGCCTCTTGGAACTACGAGCGTCAGATGAACATGGGCTTCCTCTACGGCATGGTTCCCACGCTCGATCGCCTCTATCCGGATGAGTCCGACCCCAAGCAGCTCGCTGCTAAGAAAGAGGCTTACCACCGTCACATGGCGTTCTACAACTGCACCCCGCAGACGAGCGCTTTCATCCTGGGCCTCGCCGCCTCCATGGAGGAGGAGTACGCCAAGGATCCCGAGAACTTCGATCCCGATTCGATCAACGCGGTCAAGACCTCCCTCATGGGTCCGCTTTCCGGCATCGGTGACTCCTTCTTCCAGGGCACCATCCGCGTTATCGCCTTTGGTCTGGGCGTTCAGCTGGCTCAGCAGGGCTCCATCATGGGCCCGATCCTGGCCATACTCATCTCCATCGTCCCCTCTGTGCTGATCACTTGGTTCGCAGCCAAGATGGGCTATCAGGGCGGTCATGAGTACCTGAGCAAGCTTCAGGGCGGCGACCTCATGGAGAAGCTCATGTATGTCTGCGGCATCGTGGGCCTTATGTCCGTGGGCGGCATGATCGCTACGCTGATCGGCGCCACCACCCCGCTGCAGTTCGCTGAGGGCACTGTCGTGATCCAGGACATCCTGGACGGCATGATGCCCCAGATGATCTCCCTTGGCCTCACTGGCCTTATGTACTGGCTCATCAAGAAGAACGTCAACACCGGTTGGCTTCTCGTGATCGCCATCGTGGGCGGCATCGCCCTCTCCGCGGCCGGCATCCTGGCCTAGTCGCGACCAAGCGTCTAACCGCTTTCCCCGGGGGGCCTGCCTGGCATCCCATACCCCAGGCAGGCTTCCATTCCCAAAATGCAACAATGGGACAGTCCCCTTGTCGCATCCTCAACGGGCCGGCGACTCGGTCCAAACCACGGTAACCCTGCGAGCGCCCGGCAATGTGGCGCCGCAAAAATCGAAAGGAATGTGTCAGATGTACGAGATCGACCTTAACCTCCCTAAGCAGATCGTCGCTGACGTCCTGTCCAACCACGAGATCCACAGCGTCGCCTTCGTCGGCTGCGGCGCTTCCATGTCCGACCTTTACCCCGCCAAGTACTTCCTGGCCAACAACACGGACAAGCTGAACGTTCAGATCTTCACCGCTAACGAGTTCAACTACGACACGCCTTCCTGGGTCAACGAGCACACCTTCGTGATCACCTGCTCCCTCGGTGGCTCCACGCCCGAGACCGTCGAGGCCAACAAGACCGCCAAGAAGCACAACTGCCCGGTCGTCTCCCTCACCAACAAGGCTGGCTCCGCTCTGACCGTCGACGCCGACCATGTCATCGTTCACGGCTTCCACGCCAACTACGCTGCCAAGTGCGAGAAGCCCGGCTATGCCATCGCTCTTGCTGTCGAGATCCTTCAGCAGACCGAGGGCTATGACCACTACGAGGACATGATCACCGGCCTCACCAACGTCTTCGATCTCTGCGAGAACGCCGCTCAGCACTGCAAGAAGCTCGCCAAGAAGTTCGCCGAGGACTTCAAGGACGACAAGATGATTTACTTCATGGCTTCCGGTGCCTCCGAGAAGATGGCTTATTCTCACGCCGCCTTCCTGTTCACCGAGATGCAGTGGATCGACGCCGCCGCCTACAACACCGGCGAGTACTTCCACGGCCCGTTCGAGGTTTCCACCGAGGGTAAGCCCTACGTCTTCTTCATGTCCGATGGCGCCACCCGTCCGATGGACGCCCGCGCCCTCACCTTCCTTAAGCGCATGGGCGCCAAGGTCGCTCTGATCGACTCCAAGGACTACGGCCTGGCTGACGTCGTGCCCGCGAGCGTCGTCACCTACTTCAACCCGCTGCTGCACCTTGCCGTTATGCGTGAGTACGGCAACCAGATCGCCGAGGCCCGTCAGCACCCGCTGACCATGCGTCGCTACATGTGGAAGCTTTCCTACTAATCACAAGTAAGTAGACCTTACGGGTTGATTGAGAGGGGATGGGGTTTGCGCCCCGTCCCCTTTTTGCTCTGGGGAGAGCGTGTCTGTCGCGTCGCAAAGCCCCAGATAAAACCTACCAAAATAAACCTGTCCCTTTTTGGCAGGTGGGGAGGAGATGCGTATGATCAAGGCAGTGCTGTTTGACATGGACGGCGTGCTGGTCGATACCGAGTGGTTCTACAACCGTCGCCGCGTGGCGTTTATGGAGGAGAAGGGCTTCCACTTTGACGAGATCCCCGATCTTTCGGGGTCTAATGAGCCCGCCATTTGGAAGTCTCTCGTGCCCGACGATGTTGAGCTACGCGAACGCCTGCGCGTGGAGTATAAGCAGGTCTACAGCCCGGACCATCCCGTTCCGTATGCCGAGCTGCTCAACAAGCAGACGGAGCCGGTGATGCGCGAGCTGCACGAGCGTGGCGTGAAGTGCGCTATCGCGAGCTCGTCCTATCGCGAGCTGATCGACGAGCTGGTGGAGATTGCCGGTATCGCCGACGTGCTGGACTACACCATCAGCGGTCACGAGTGCAGCGCGTTTAAGCCCGACCCCGAGATCTACCTGCGTGCCATGGAGGCGCTGGGGGTGGAGCCTGCCGAGTGCCTGGTTATCGAGGACTCGCCTTTGGGCATCGAGGCTGGCAAGCGCTCCGGCGCCCGAGTCCTGGCGCTGCGTCCGCACGAGGGCGTCAACCTGGACCAGTCCGCCGCCGACACCATCATCGACAACCTGACCGACATCCTACCTGCCATCTAGCAGCAAAACCACCACGAAGGTGCCTGTCCCCTTTGTGGTGGTCCATGCTACAATCGCGGGCACGCCTCACAACTATATCTGCCTTCGAAAGGAGCCTGCGTGGCGAACGCCATCGATCAGCTCACGGACCGAGTGCTCGTACTCGGCCGCCTCACCATCGTCCGCCGCGCTATTACTGCCGTGGCGGTCACGATTTCCGCCGTTCTCCAGACATTCCTGATCCAGGCGTTCATTCAGCCCGCCGATTTGCTTCCGAGCGGCCTCACCGGCGTTGCGGTCCTGCTCGATCGCGTTACCTCGCTGGGCGGCGTTCACATCGACATCTCGCTCGGTATGCTCGCGCTCAACATCCCCGTGGCGCTCCTATGCTGGAGCGGCATCAGCAAGCGCTTCGTCATCTTCTCGATGATGCAGGTCGTGCTCTCGTCGCTGTTCCTCAACGTCTTTCACTTCGCTCCATTTTTGGGCGACAAGATCATGCTAATCATTTTTGGCGGCGTGGTCTCGGGTCTGGGCGCTGCCATCGCACTTAAATCCGGCGCATCCACCGGCGGCACCGACTTTATCGCGCTGTGGGTCTCCAACCACACGGGCAAGACCATCTGGGGCGTCATCTTTGGTTTCAACTGCTTTATCCTGGCGATCTTTGGCTTTATGTTTGGCTGGGACAAGGCGGCGTATTCCATCGTGTTCCAGTTTATTTCGACCAAGACCATCGACAGTTTCTATCGTCGCTACGATCGCGTGACGCTGCAGATCACGACGCGTAAGGCAGACGAGGTCATGACTGCCTACGTAAACCATTTTCAGCACGGCATTAGCTGCGCCGAGGTCGTCGGCGGATATAGCCGCGAAAAGATGTACCTGCTGAACACCGTTGTCTCGACCTACGAGAGTCAGGACATTATCAAGCTGGTGTGCGACGTTGATCCCGGCGCCGTGATCAACGTGTTCCACACGCTCAACTTTGTGGGCGGCTGGTGGGGTGGTCATGTCGACGAGCCCATGCCCACGGCCGTTCCCGATCCCGACAAGCCCGCACGCATGGCCAGCAGGCAGGCGCGCCTCAGCGAACAGGACAGCCTGCAGCAGGACGACGGCAAGTAGGGTATTGGCATTTTGCCGGTCCTGCGCAACCCATCCGAACGAGCCCCCCGAAAGCCCCGTTGCTTTCGAGAGGCTCTCGTTTGCCCAGATAAAACCTACCAAAATGAAGCTGTCGCTTTTTGGTAGGGAGGGTGTATCGTTTTATCATTATGAGGTAATATGAAACTAGACGTTATATACGTATTAGTTATTTCGATATTTCGATAAGAGTGATTAGATATGCCTGCGCCCAAAAATGCACCGCTTTACCAGCAGATTTACGACGAAATCAAGGATGCGATCGAGAAAGGTGTTTATGCACCCAAGGAGCGTATTCCGTCCGAGCTGGAGCTAGCCGAGCAGTACGACGTGAGCCGCATTACGGTGCGCCGCGCCGTCGAGGAGCTGTGCTCCGATGGCTACCTGGTTAAGCAGCAGGGCCGTGGCACCTTTGTCTCCACGCCGCACATCAACCGTCAGTTTCACGCCTCGACGCTGCAGACGTTTACCGCGCTGTGTGCCAACAACGGCATGAAGGCCGGTGCGCATGTGGTCGATCGCCAGATTGTTCCGGCACGTCAAAACGAGATGGAGTTCTTTGGCCTGCAGAAGGACGCGCTGCTGCTGCATATTAAGCGCGTGCGTACAGCCGACGGCGAGCCCATCTTTGAGGAGAACATCTTTGTGCCGTTTGACGCCTACCGTGAGCTGTTGACGGCCGATCTTGAGGACAAGTCGATTTTTGCCGAGGTCGAGCGTGTTGGCGGAACGCCGATTGTCTCGGTTGGCTACCGCACGGTCGAGGCCGTTCGTGCCAATACCGAGCAGGCGGCCGAGCTGGGCATTGCTCCGCACGATCCGCTGCTCAACCTGCGTGCCAGCTTTACCGGTCCCAATGGAGAGCCGGTCCTGATGGGTAAGCAGTACTACGTGGGATCGCGCTACGTTATGGTGATGTAGGGTTGGTTCCGCCGTTCTAACGAACGGCGGACCAGTCGACGCTGCAAACGCCCCTAAGCGGCAATCTGACGTTCAATCGTCGGTCGCGTACCGAAGTACGCTTCCCTCCTCTTTCACGTCACCTTGCTCGCTTAGGGGCGTTTTCGCTGACTTATGCTCAACCAGCGGCGTTTCCGCGTTTGTCAAGAGATTAGTCATTGGGGACGTTCTTGAATGACTAGTCGTTGGGGACGTTCTTGTTTGACTAGTCGTTTAAGAACGTCCCCAACGACTACCAATGACTACCTGCAGAATGAGCGTGGCTGACAGCCGTGCGGCACCGGTCCGCGTGGCGGCGTATAATCGGCGGCAGATGATTCTGACGTTAGGAAACCATGACCGATAGCATGCAGCAGATGGCGCTCGACACGCTCGGCGCCTATTTTGGCTACACCTCGTTTCGCCCGGGACAGGATCGCATGGTGGATGCGATCCTTGCCGGCCGCGATGCGCTCGGCGTTATGCCCACAGGCGCCGGCAAGTCCATTTGCTACCAGGTGCCTGCGCTTATGCTGCCCGGCATCACCTTTGTGGTGAGCCCGTTGCTGTCGCTTATGGAGGACCAGACCCGCGCACTGCTCGCGGCGGGTGCGCGCCCCAGTTATCTCAACTCCAGCCTTACGCCGGCTCAGCAAAATACCGTGCTCAAGCGTGCTCGTGAGGGGCGCTACCAGCTTATGTATGTGGCGCCCGAGCGCCTGCTCGAGCCGCGTTTTCTGGCCTTTGCGCAGGAGGCCGCGGCCGAAGGCGGCATCGGCGTTCCACTCGTGGCCATTGACGAGGCCCACTGCGTGAGCCAGTGGGGCCAGGATTTTCGTCCCGCTTACCTGCAGATTCGTGAGTTTATCGATTCGCTGCCGCGGCGCCCCATCGTGGCGGCGTTTACCGCCACGGCGACCGAGCGCGTGCGCGCCGATATCCAGCAAATGCTCGGCCTGCAAAACCCGGCGACCGTGGTGACGGGCTTCGATCGCAAGAACCTCTACTTTGGTTGCGAGGAGATGGGCGACAAGGCCAAGACCGCCTGGGTGCGCGACTACGTGATCGCGCATTCGAGCGAGAGCGGCATCGTGTATTGCTCGACCCGCAAGACGGTCGACGCGCTGGCCGCGGAGCTTGCCGAGGCACTGGGCCCCAGCGGCATTCGCGTGGGCCGCTACCATGCCGGTATGGGCAACGACGCCCGCCGCCAGAGTCAGCGTGCCTTTATCGACGACGACATTCAGGTGATGGTCGCCACCAACGCCTTTGGAATGGGCATCGATAAGCCCAACGTGCGCTACGTGATTCACAACAACGTGCCCGAGAGCATCGAGGCATACTACCAAGAGGCGGGCCGCGCCGGCCGCGACGGCGATCCGGCCAGCTGTCACTTGCTGTGGAACGGCAACGATTTCCGTATGCGCCGCTTTCTGATCGATCGCGGCGATGCTGCCGATGAGGCGCTCGACGATGAGCAGCGCGCGTGGGCGCTCCAGAACCGTTATCGCCTGCTCAGCCAGATGGAGGGCTACTGCAATACCACCGGCTGCCTGCGCGAATACATGCTGCGCTACTTTGGCGACGAGGCCGCGGCCGAGCATGCGGCAGCCGCCGCGGGCGGCACGGCAGACGACGCCGAGGGCTGTGGCAACTGCAGCAACTGTCTCACGCAGTTCGAGGTCGAGGATGTCACCGATATGGCCCGCGCTGCCGTGCGCTATGTGGCCACGCGACCCATGCGCTTTGGCAAGTCGCTCATCGCCGATGTGCTTCACGGCGGCAACACCGAGCGCATTCGCCAGATGCATCTGGACGAGGACCGCGGCTACGGTGAGCTGTCGAGCGAATCGGTCGGGTGCATCAAGGACATCATCGGCCAGCTGTGCGGACGCGGCTATTTGGCCACCTCGCAGGGGCAGTACCCGGTCGTGGGGCTGGGCCCGCGTGCCGGCGAGGTCGAGGACGAGGCGTTCGCCTTTACCGTTAAGCGTCGCGCGTCCAAGCGCAAGGCCTCGGCCCGCGCCCGCCGCGCCGTCGATCTGCTGCGCGAGGAGGCCGAGCTGGATCAGCGTCCGCGCGTTGGCGACGATGCCGAGCTGTTCGAGCGCCTGCGTGCCCTGCGCAAGGAAATCTCGACGGAGCTGGAGATGGCGCCGTATATGGTCTTTTCCGACAAGGCCCTGCGCGGCCTGTGCCGCCTGCGCCCGCAGACGCGCGACGAGGTGATCCAGGTCAACGGCATCGGCGAGAAAAAGGCCGACGCCTTTGGCGAGCAGTTTATGGCGGCGATTGAAGAGTTTGAATCCGAGCATGTGCGGGATGGAGCGTAACGATGGTAGCCGATAGCAAGACCGAACGTTCCGAGCGCGCCGAGGTGTCCGCCGTGCCGCTGTACCAGCAGGTCATGGACGACCTAAAGGGCGAGATCGCGCGCGGCGTGTACCCAGCCGGCTCGCGCATCCCTGCCGAGATGGAGCTCGCGAAGTCCTACGGCGTGGGGCGCATCACCGTGCGCCGTGCCATCGAGGAGCTGTCGCGCGCGGGGTATCTCAACCGCCAGCAGGGGAGGGGTACCTTTGTGTGCGCTCCCAAGCTCAAGCGCAAGATTCGCCAGAAGGGTGACGTCCAGAGCTTTTCCGAGGGTTGTGCTGCCAACGACATGGTGCCGGGTGCGCGTCTGGTGTCGCGCACGGTGGTTGCGGCGACGCGCGAGGACGCGGCGTTCTTTGGCGTGGAGCCCGGCTGCGAGCTTATCGTGGTCGAGCGCGTGCGCACGGCCGATGGCATCCCCGTCATGCTCGAGAACAACGCCTTTGTGCTGGCCGACCATCCCTACCTGCAGACGCTGGCCGACGAGGACCTCACCGATAACTCGATCTTTGCGCTCGTTGCCGAGCATTCGGGTCGCGCGCCGCTCAAGTCCGACCCCTGCACCGTGGAGATTGCGCTTGCCGATGCTCAGGCGGCCCCGCTGCTGGAGGTGTCGGTCGGTGAGCCGCTCTTCTATATGGAGGCGTACTTTACCGATGAGGACGAGCGCCCCTTGCTGCTCGGCCGCCAAAAGATCGTGGGCTCGCGCTACGTATTCGACATCTAACGTCCACAGATAGAACAACATAGAACAAATTTGCTAAGATGACTTCACGGGCGTTGTTGCACGTGTTATAAATAGGACAACATAGAACGACAGCAGGTACGAGCTGCCGTTGCTCAAAACCGCCGCACAAGGAGGAACATCAGGATGAACGCACACGATCTGATTCAGGAAATCATCGAGCGCAAGGGCAAGATTGAGAACGTCTTTTGGATCGCCTGTGGCGGCTCGATGATCGACCTGATGCCGGCCAACGAGCTGCTCAAGCGCGAGGCCACCACGTTTACCTCGACGGTCTACACGGCACGCGAGTTTTGCCTGATGGTCCCCAAGAGCCTAGGGCCGAAGTCGCTCGTTATTGCCTGCAGCCACAGCGGCAACACGCAGGAGGTCGTCGATGGCTGCGAGATGGCGTTGGCTGCCGGCGCCGAGGTCGTTGCCCTCACCGACTGCGAGGGCTCCAAGATCGATAACGGCAAGTGGACCACCTGGGTCTATCCGTGGGGCGAGGGCGTGTCGCAGGCCGAGGTGCCTCAGGGCATCGGCGCTCTGATCGCCGCCGAGCTGCTCGACCAGCGGGAAGGCTACGAGGCACTCGCCGACATGTACGAGGGCCTCAAGCAGATGGATGCGCTGCTGCCCGCCGCCCGCGAGAAGGTCAACGCCGAGCTGGGCGCCCGCTTTGCCGAGCTCTGCCAGCAGCACAAGTTCTTCTACATCCTGGGCTCCGGCCCCAACTTTAGCCAGACCTACGCCATGGCGATTTGCTCGCTTATGGAGATGCAGTGGCAGCACTGCTGCTACATCCACTCCGGCGAGTATTTCCACGGCCCGTTCGAGGCTACCGAGCCCGGCGTGTTCTACTTTGTGCAGCTTGGCGCGGGCGAGTGCCGCCCCATGGAGGAGCGCGCTCTTGCGTTCCTCAACACGCACACCGATACGGTCATGGTGCTCGACGCGCTCGAGTACGGCGTGGGCGAGGTGCCTGCCAGCGTTCGTTCGTTCCTGGAGCCGATCTTCTTCTACAACATGAGCTGCGAGCTGCGCGCCGCGCGCGGCAAGGTCTTCGACCACAGCCCTGAGATTCGTCGCTACATGGGCATCGAGCAGTACTAAGTAACGGGAAAAGTATTCACCTTCGATTCGCAGGGGCACTGCGTGAGTCAAAAAAGCGGGCCGCGCCGGGGATTTCCGGCGCGGCCCGCTTAGTATCGCGCTTAGATTCGCAAGGTTGCGGCAGCCAGCGGCCTACTTTGCGTCGTAGGCCTCGGCGTCCCACCAGTCGAGTTGGGCGATGTTGTCGCGGATGTGCTGGCAGCTCTTGTGGAAGCCCTCGAGCTCGTACTCGGACAGGTCGAGCGTGTAGACCTCCTCGACGCCCTCGGCGCCGATCACGCACGGCAGGGACGTGAAGATGCCCTCCTCGCCATACTGGCCGGTCATAAGCGTAGAGGCGGAAAGTACGGCGTGCTCGTTGTGCAGCACGGCGGCGCAGACGCGTGCGGCGGAGTTGGCGACGGCGTACTCGGTGCACTGCTTGCCCTGGTAGGTTACGTAGCCGCCCTTGCGTGCAAGCTCCTCGACCTCCATGTGGTCGAAGGCGTACTTGTCGGGGTTCTCGGCCTGGAGCTCGTTGAGGCTCTTGCCGGCGATGGTTGCGGCCTTAAAGGCTGCCAGCTGGCTAAAGCCATGCTCGCCGATCATGTAGGCGTCGATGGACTTGGGGCTCACGCCGACCTTCTTGGAGATTTCGGTGCGCAGGCGGGCGGAGTCCAGACCGCAGCCCGAGCCGATGATCTTCTTGGGATCGTAGCCGGTCAGGTGCCACAGCTCGGTGCACACGACGTCGCAGGGATTGGAGATGCTCACGAAGATGCCGTCAAAGCCGGCGTCGACGATGCGCTTGGCAAAGGAGCGGGCGGCGTCGGTGGTAAAGAACAACTCGCCGTCGCGGTTGCCGGCGGCCAGTGCGACCTTACCGGCAGCGTTGACGATGACGTCGCAGCAGGCCAGCTCCTCGTAGTGGTCGTAGCAGTTGACGATCTTGGTGTTATACGGGACAAACGAAAGGGAGTCGCGCAGGTCCTGGACCTCGGACGTCACCTTGGCCTCGTTGATATCGCACAGGTACAGCTCATCGGCAATGCCCTGCATAAGCAGGCTGTTGGCGACATGTGCTCCTACGTGGCCCTGGCCGACCACACCGATCTTACGCGTCTGGTACATATATGTATCCTTTCGGCCGAGTTTTTCGCGTCGAACCATTGTAGCGTCCAGCTGACACTTTGCTAGACTAAAGCGCCGTAGATTTTTAGGACATGCCTTAATCTCTACTTTTGGAGTGATTTGGGCCGCTGACGGCATCGCTGGGCGATGTGCTCGCGCGGATGGGGCCGCTCGTTGTACCATAGCTGCAACTGACTCGTAAGGAGCATCCATGCCCATTCGCATCCCCGACGCCCTCCCTGCCGCCGCGCAGCTCGAGAGCGAGAACATCTTTGTCATGACCGAGTACCGCGCGCTGCACCAGGACATCCGCCCGCTGCGCGTGCTCATCCTCAACCTCATGCCCACCAAGATCGCCACCGAGACGCAGATCATGCGCAAGCTCTCCAACACGCCGCTGCAGGTGGAGGTGGACCTGCTGCGCACCAAGACGCACGAGGCCACGCACGTAAGCGCCGGCCACCTGGAGACGTTCTACCGCACGTTCGACGACATCCGCGACATCCACTACGACGGCCTGATCATCACGGGCGCGCCGGTGGAACAGATGCCGTTCGAAGAGGTCGACTACTGGCCCGAGCTCTGCCAGATCATGGATTGGTCCACCACGCATGTGCACTCTACGCTGCACATTTGTTGGGGTGCGCAGGCCGGCCTGTACCATCATTACGGTATTCAGAAGCACGACCTGCCGGCAAAGGCGAGTGGCGTGTTCGAGCATTATCTGGTGAAGCCGCAAAGCCCGCTGGTTCGCGGCTTTGACGACCGCTTCTATGCCGTGCATTCGCGCAACACCGATGTGCGCCGCGAGGACGTGGAGGCCGAGCCGCAGCTAGAGGTCGTGGCCGTGTCTGACGAGGTGGGCCTGTACATCGTCAAGTCGACCGACAGCCGCCGCTTCTTTGTCTTTGGCCATCCCGAGTACGATACCGACACGCTGCGTCTGGAGTACGAGCGTGACGTGAAACGCGGACTCAACCCGGAGGTGCCGGCGCATTACTTCCCAGGTGACGACCCCACTGCCGAGCCGCGCAACGTCTGGCGCAGCCAGGCTCAGCTGTTCTACACTAACTGGCTCAACTACTACGTCTACCAGACCACGCCCTACGACCTGGCCCGCGCCGGCGAGGAGCACTAGGCTACGGCTGCTGCTGTGCCGGCGGCGTGACGAGCGTGGATATCCGGACGGACGAGCGTGGATTTTCGGACATTTACAAATCGAGCGTGGATAATCTCCCACTATTGGCTTGAAACTAGGCTCAAAACGGGAGATTATCCACGCTCATTTTTTAGGCATGTAGATGCCGATGGCTCGGCTAAGCGACGGTGCGCGCAGAGACAAAGTCGCATTTGGCGTAGTCTTGAATCTCGACGGGTTTTTCTTTCTGATAATCCGATGGACCAAGTCCTCAAAATGTGGAGACAGGGACCTCTCGACAACCGCCCTACCTGCAGATATAAGCCATCAGCCTAAAACGTCCAAAACCGTCAAGCATTTGGTCAGCGCCTGGACGGTATTTGGTCAGACTTCGCATGAAACCGTCTGGTACGTTTGCGCCGTTCCAAGATTTGGGAGGCGACATGGGAAACATGACGGCGAATCAAAGGCTTGCAAGTCACATTAAAGCATGCGAACAGCAGATGAGCTGCGTGTACGCGCGCACGGCGGCGGAGGCAAAGCAGATTGAGCGGCGGGCGGAGGCGGGAAGTCTCGAAGCGGTCATGCCGGGGTTGTATGCGCGTCCGGAATACTGGTCCGAGCTCAAGTTTCGGCAGCGTTATCTGCATCGGGTGCGGGCGCTTGCGCAAAAGCACCCCGACTGGACATTTTGCTCCTATACGGCGGCTGTTATCTATGGCCTTTCGGTTTCGCATGCCAATTTGACGCACATCCATATCGCCGCGATGCCAGCCCAATCGACGACGCCGGGCTCTCAGGTCATTCGTCATCGCTATGCTCGTCAAACACGGGCCACCCAGATGGATATCGCCGTAACCGATATCGATCAAACGATTACGGATTGCTTGGTCGATGCATCGTTTGTCGAGGGACTGATCATCGCGGACTCGGCGCTCCATGAGCAACTTTTGTCGAAGGAGCATCTCGTTGAGACTGTCGACAAGCTTGGTCTGAATCGTCGCGGCGTTGTGACGGCGCGCAGGGTTGCACGATGTGCCGATGGGCTGTCGGAAAGTGGCGGCGAGTCCAAGGCGCGTGCCCTGATGATCGAGCGCGGTTGGCAGACGCCGGAGCTGCAAGTTGAGCTGTTCGACCCGGTTGAGCCGGGACGACCGTATCGCGTCGACTACTTGTGGCGCGTGGGCGACCGGCTGATTATCGGGGAGTTCGACGGATTCGTTAAAAGCGAGAAGGCGGCGGAGGAGGGCAAGCTCGCGAAGGCGCAGTTCGATGAGCGCCAGCGCGAGTCGAGACTTTCGCTGCTTGATAACTGCAAGATTGTGCGCTTGTGCTGGGATGATCTAAGGGATCCGACAAAGCTCGATCGCAAGCTCAAGGTCGCCGGCGTGCCGCGTGCGTGCTGAGGCAGTTGCAGGGCGTTTGGCTGCACAAGCGTGGAAAATCGGACGGACGAGCGTGGATTTTCGGACGCTTGTTGAATGAGTGTGGATAATCTCCCGTTTTTGGCTCGTAAGGGGGCTCAAAGTGGGAGATTTTCCACGCTCATCTTGCGGGTGCGATACAGCGGCGGCTAGGCGCTGACGATGTTGGGCAGCGGCAGATCGTGGGCGTCGGTGGGAACGTGGTCGACGCGTTGTTCGTCAAAGGCGATGCCGACGATTAGGCATTTAGGTGCAACTGTGGGCAGGTAGCGGTCGTAGCAGCCTCCGCCGTAGCCCAGGCGCGCGTCGGTGCGGTCGAAAGCCACGAGTGGCACGACAACCATGTCGAGCTCGGCGGCGGGCACGATGGGGAAGTGGTCGCTGTCGACGTCCGTGGCTGCGAAGGCCCGCGTAGGGTGGGCGATAAACGGGGCCTCGGACGCTTTGCAAGCAGAGACTGCCCGCATGCACATGCGCTGGCCATAAGCCATGGCGTCTGTTGCCGAGAGCATGCACGGATAGGCTACACGCCAGCCACGCGCGACGGCCGCGGCGGCAAACGCGGCGGGGTCGACTTCGGAACCCATCGCGGCATAGACGGCAACGGTGCGTTGGCCCGCAGTGCCGCTGGACTCCATCAGCTCAACAAGCCGCGCGCATACAACAGCAGACTATGCCGCCCGCACATCCAAATCAAGAGCATCGCGCCGGGCAATCACCGCCCGCCGCAACTCAGCCTTATCCATCCCAGCCTCATCTCCCAAACCTTCCAAAAAGGGACAGGTTTATTTTGGCAGTTTTTATCTGGGCAAACGCGATATGGGCAGTAAAGTCACCGCAAATATGTCTGTGAACTGCGCCCTTTGTGGTGGTTTGAGCCTATGCGTTAATGCTATAACGCCGCAGCGATCGCCTCAGTCACAAACTTATTGAGTGACTCACCCTTCTTTGCCGCTGCCAGCGCTGCTTGCTTGTGGAGCTCAGAGCCCGTTCTTACGTTGAACGACCCCTTAAAAGCCCGCTCGGGTTCCTTGCCCTTCTCGGCGCAAAACTCAAGGTAATCGTCGACGGCGTCGTGAAAGCACCGTTCCCCTTCTTCAACCGTGGAGCCTTCAAATACGATTGCGTCCCTAATGCCGGCAACCATTCCGGTTAGCACATGCTGTTCGGCATCGAACTCGACTGGGGCGAAATAACCCTTGTATGCCAAAACGTTACTCATGACTACCTCCGACATCTTGCAGAAATCGAACGATGTTTCGAATGGTCCCCGCTGTCAATTCGTCAGATGGATGTGGCGCGTGCATTACGAACATCCTGCCATCTGATGGCCTGTAGAAGCGAATGAGCGATCCGGATGTCTTGCCTTTGTTGTCCATTTCAAAGCCATATGAAGCCATAACTTTTAAAAAATCGGTATACCGATACGTCGAAGGGCAGCTAAGCAGTTGGGCGATGAGTCTATCGGTCCGCGTCATCCCGCCTCACATTCTGCAACTATATCCTAGTTGCAATTTAAGTCCGATGCAAGCATTCATACTATAGAACATGTGTACGTATAGAACAAGTGTTCGAACCAACACAAAGACACCTGTCCCCTTTGCGGTGGTTTTTGCTGAAGGGCGGATGTCTGCGGCGGTTTGTCTCGATCTGTAACAGTAACTTGGCAAAATTGGACTTAGATGTTACAGATTGAGACAAAGAGCTGGTGCCGTTCGGGAACGTCTCGATCTGTAACATCTGGAGCCGATATTGCCGTCTAGATGTTACAGATCGAGACAAACCGCCGCGGTGGGCTGCGCCGCCTCGCCCAAGCCGCAGAAAAAGGTAGATTTCCGGGCATGTCCCAAAAATCTACCTTTGCTGTGCGTTAGCCCATCAGTTCGACGACGTTAAAGCCGGCGTTGCTCTTGGCGATGACGTCTCGGCCGCCAAAGATGCAGGTGGGCGACGCGGCTGCGATGCGCGTCACGTCGGCGCCGAGCGAGCGCAGCTCACCGGGTGTGGCCGCGAGCATCTGGGCGCGACGCTCTTCGCGCGCGTGCGGATCGAGCCCAGCCAGGTAGGTCGTATTGCGGCGCTTGGTGAGCGAGTACGGCTTCACCGGTGCGTCCATGCCACTCACGCAGCTCACGATAAAGCCCTCGAAGGCGGCCTCGTCGGGCTCAAAGCTGCCGAGCCATGCGCCTGCGCGCGCCATGCGCTCAATCGAGGGGTCGATAGCCGGGTCGCGGTAGGTGTAGAACGCCGTCTGACGTTCGCCAGCAGCGCGGAATCCGCAGCCGTACGCACCGCCCTTCACGCGGATTTCGTTCCACAGGTAGTCGTAGGAGAGCGCGTTGGCGGCAACCGCCCAGGCACCCGTCACGTCAATGCCCAGGCGACGCGGGTCGCACGCGCTTGCCGCAAAGCAGATGTCGCTGGGGATGACGAAAGCCTCGTGACGGTCGCGCGGCTCCGGTACCACGAGCGTGCCGCTGCCAGCGCCGTCGCCCGCGCCCAGCCCCAGGTCGCCCGCGGCATCCCAGTACGCGTCAAAGTCCTCGTCGCTGCCGGTAAAGCTCGCCATGCAGCCATTGGCCACAAAGATGCGCTCCGCCAGCTCGGCAAGCTTGGCGCGCAGGCCGTCCAGGCGCTCGTCAAAGTGGTCGAGCAGATTGCGCAGGAACAGATAGAAATCCACGCCCGAAAGCTGCTCGCGCACCACGGCCGAAGGCGAGCTGTAGCTCATCGCGCGACCGAGCGCCGCCGAGTGGCCGTTGTTGATAAAGCCCTGCTCAAGCCCAATGCGAATCTGCGTGAGCACGTCGCGAACGCGGTCGGCGTCAGCATCGAGCAACAGCGTGCTCGACCACACCTCGCGCGGCAAGCTCGCCAGCGCATCGATCTTCTCGGACAGGGCTCCGGCGCTCACCAGCAGGTAGGGGCGCACGTCGTCCACGTCGGGCTGCGTCATGACCTCGGTCGTAAAGCTCAAAAAGCCCAGCTTGCCGGCGAGCAGGTTGTCGAGTTCCTCGGCCGAATGCTCGCGCGTGGGCAGCTGCTTGAGCAGACGGCAGAGCAGCGTCACACAGGGCAGGTCCTCAAATGCGACGCAGCTCAGGTCGAAATACTGCATGGCGTAGGCAAGACGGTTGGTGGGAATGTTGTGGCGCAGGCAGGGGATGGGCGCAGTCGTGTCCACAACGAGCGGCGGCTCGGGGCGCACCTCGCCAATGTCGGACACGCGCAGGCGCGGTAGCGTGGCCTTGTCCTCGGGCGTGTCCTCGGCCTCCTGCGCGGCACGCAGCACGGCCGTGCGCTCGACCACGTCCGCCAGCTCGGCATCGGTCATGGCGTCGCGCTTGGCAGCCAGCTCGGCAGCTTCGGCGTCCTCCGCGCCCTCGGCGGCGTCCACCGGCACCAGCTCGACCAACGCCATGTGGTCGTTCTCCAGCACGAGCTCGCGCAGCAGGTCCTCAAAGTAGCTGCCGTCCAGCTCGCCACGCAGCTCCTCGTACACCGGGCCGTACTTGAGTGCCAGCGTCGCGGCGTCGTCATCGTAGAGCCACGTGCTCAGCGCGTCGCACGCAATGGCCACGCCGTCGGCGATGCCATAGTCGCGCTGGCGCAGGTCGTACTCGTTGCTGCTGATGATGGCTTCCAGGCGCTCGCGCGGAACGCCGTGCTCGCACAGGTCGCGGCAGGCGTCCTGGAACACGCGACGCAGCTCGTGCGCCACGCCGGGCTGCGCGTTTTGCAGCATGATGAGCTCGTAGGGCTGCAGGCTCTCGGCCGCGGTGTAGCTCACCACGTTGCCGCCCAGGCCGGCGGCCAGAATGGCCTTCTTAACTGGTGCCTCGTTGGAACCCAGCAGCGCCTCGAACAGGATGTCCGCCGCGATCGTGCGCTTGCGGTCGAGTGCGCTGCCCAGCACAAGACCCAGGCCCACCAGGGCGTTCTCGGGCGTGGTGGCCATCTCGACGCGCTTATACTCGCAGGTCACGGGCGCCTGCACGCCCAGCGGATTGGGCGCCAGCGCGGACGGGTCCTCGCCGGCGGCAACGGCAGCGTCCATGCGGCGGCTCGCGGCACTCGGCTGCGACAGATAGCGCTCGTCCAAAAAGGCCAGCGCGCGGTCCACGTCCAGGTCGCCGTAGAGTGTGATGTAGGAGTTGGAAGGATTGTAATGGCGCGCGTGCGTGTCCAGGAACTGCTCGTAGGTGAGCGCAGGAATCGCGCGCGGGTCGCCGCCGCTCTCGTGCGTATAGGCGGTGTCGGGATAGAGCGCGGCGTTGACGGCATCGTCCAGCACGCTCATGGGGTCGGACAGCGCACCCTTCATCTCGTTGAACACCACGCCGTTATAGCGCAACGTGCCCTCGCGCAGGCTGGCGGCGCTGCCTTCGCTGCCAGCGCCCTCCGGCAGGTCCAGCTCGTAGTGCCAGCCCTCCTGCTCAAAAATGGTGGGCTTGGTATAGATGGCCGGGTTGAACACCGCGTCCAGGTACACGTCCATCAGGTTGTACAGATCCTGCTCGTTGGTGGTGGCAACGGGGTAGATGGTCTTGTCGGGGTAGGTCATGGCGTTGAGGAACGTCTGCATGGAGCTCTTGATCAGGTCGACAAACGGCTCCTTGACGGGGAACTTGGCCGATCCGCACAGCACCGAGTGCTCAAGAATATGGAACACGCCGGTGGAATCGGCCGGCGGCGTCTTAAAGCCAATGGCAAAGGCCTTGTTTTCGTCGTCGCACGCCAGGTACAGCAGGCGAGCGCCCGATGCGGTGTGGCGCAGCACGTAGGCGTCCGAGTCGAGCTCGGGCACGGTCTCGCAGCGCTCGACGGCAAAGTCGTGGCAGGTGGTGCCGGGCACCAGCAGCGCGGCAGCAGCGGCGCGCGGGTCGGTTGAGGTAGTGGACATATGTAGTCTCCTTTGACGCCCCAGCGGGGGCGAATCGAGTCGAATCCTCGAGAGTATACCCATATGGGACCGCGGCACTGCAGCGAACTGAAGACGATGCCGGCGGATTGGCATGGGCCCGCGTGTCCCGCCAAATGAGCGTGGATTTTCGGACGAAATAATCCGTCGCAGGCCCAAATGTCGTCCAATTATCCACTCCCGCACACCTTTCGTCTCCAACCGTGAGATGAGAGATAGACGAGAGACGTATACGAAAGATGGCTGTACAGCAAAGAGCCAAACAATTAATAGTGCTGTTAATAGTGCTGTTTGGTTGGTGATTGTTTTTTCAGTAAAAACATTTACGAATAAAGCAAGTTGCAAACAGCTGCCCCCTTATTTCGTGCGCATTTTTATGGCGAGAAATTGCCGCCATATGATCGGACGAGTTTCAACGATTGCGATTTAGTATTTGGCGCGGATGCGGTCGATTCCGATGAAACGCTAGTTGACCACGCGGTAGATTGTGCTTTCTCCCAGACGCCCCGGCAATGCGCAATAAGCCAGATAACGAAGCGATTGCCGGTGCGTCTATCCATAGGGAATTCCGGGAAAGCTTCTGCGGGCAGTCAAAAGATTCGTCGGCCTCAAGCGGATTAAAGGTATTTGCATAAGACGTCATTTAACCAGAGACGATGCACATTGAATCGTTCAATGAACTTGCGCGCTGTGTCCAACAACGCCGATTGTTGTTTTAAGGGGCTTGAGGAAAGAACAGAAGCAAAATAATACTTGCATAGTTAGTTATATAAAGTATTATAACGTTATGGGATGAATGAAGGGTTCATCTAAGTGAGTTAGGAGTAAGGGATGTTCAATTTCGATGAGCCTCGTTACGAGAAGGTTGTGAGCGATGCCCTCGCTC
>CABSMQ010000036.1:0-21191 GCA_902478965.1 uncultured Collinsella sp.
ATCTACACTTCTAGCTTCGTCGGCAGCGTCAGATGTGTATAAGAGACAGCGCGTGAAGCGGCTTACGGCGGCGACCTGGATGGTTGCGCGGGCGCGCCGCGGTGTTTGGGCGCCCATTGTCTCAAATATTCGTGGAGCTTACGTGCGCATATGGTTTCTAAACGGCGTTCGTCCTGAAAAACGCGCCGCTGGCAGAGAGTCTTGTCGCTTTAGTTTGGTGGTGTGCTACACTGCTACGGGCAAAAGCCACAGGCGTTGCCCTATTGCATAGAACGGGTGAACGATGCCCGATGTCAGTATCAACTTCGATGCCTTTTGGCGGGTTTGGCGGTGATCGATGAATATCGAGAACATGTTTGACAAGCCTGATGTCAAGCAGCTGGTCCACGCATTTAGCCTTTTGGACGACGAGAAGGATATCCAAGCGTTTTTGACCGATATCTGCACGCCGCGCGAGATTTGCGACCTTTCTCAGCGTTTGCAGGTTGCGCGCTATTTGGACGAGGGCGAGCCTTATGTTGAGGTTCAGGCCCGTACCGGCGCTTCGTCCACCACGGTGAGCCGCGTTTCAAAGGCGCTGAACGGCGAGTACGGTGGCTACCGCAAGATCCTCATTAAGTTGGAGGATGGCGAGTAGGCCAGCGACAACATTGAATTACGAAGAACCGTCCCTCCGGGGGCGGTTTTTTGATCCCTTGGGGACGGAGGAAAACGAATCACCGGGTTAGACTGACCCCCTCTGTGATCCATTTTCCTCCGTCCTCAAGGGATCAAATCTGTTGGCGTGGGGCAAATCTGTCCGCTTGGGCGGGTAGGATGGATGCATTGATTATTGCGAACAGTTTGAGCGGAGGACCATGCCTGTTCGAATCTATACCACCAATGCCGGCACGGATTTGAGCGATGCCGAGTCGGCGCTGCTTGCCGACCTTATTGCCCGTTACGGGCGTGCCGTGTTGCTGGCACCAACGTTTGCCGAGCTCGACCTGTGCCGTCATGATGCGGCGGAAGCCGGCGTTTCGCTGGGTATCGACTACAAGACGCCTACATCGTGGCTTCGCTCGCTTTGGGAGCTTTTGGGCGACGGGCGCGGTTTCGTCGACAACCTGCAGCGCCAGATGCTGTTCTCGGACATGGTCACGCGTCTCGACGATGCCGACCTGCAGCCGCTTTCGCGCAGTCAGGGCACGGTGCGCATGCTTGCGCGTATGGCCCGCGATGTGTTGCCTGGCGTGGCGGGGACGACGGCAGAGCGATGCCGTGGCAACAACTGCCAGCCTGAGCCAAAAAGCGATGCCGAGGCTCGTGTGTTCGAGCTTTTGCGTGCCTACGCGGGCGGTTTGGACCGTCGAGATATGGTCGAGCCCTGCGAGGCAGCTGACATTATGACCAGTGTCCTGGCCGATAGCCTGCCGGCGTGCACTCGCGCCGTATGCGTGCGCGGTATCACGTCGTTTGCGCACGGTCTGCTCGAGCTGCTGTCTGCCGTGGCGAACAATGGGGGAGAGGTCGTCGTGCTGCTTGCCCGCGAGCAGGCGGCGATGCGCGAGGAGCTTGCCACGGCATTTGATGCCCGCGGTGTGCTGTTTGAGATCGCGCCGCTGGGGGAGGACGCCGTCGCGTCTGATGTCGTTTGCGGGGCCGCCGCTCAGCCTGCCTTTATTGAGGTCGCCGGCCCCCATGCCCGTGCTCATGTCTATGCGGACGCCATCGATAAGTTGGTGAAAGCGCGCAAGGAGTCCAAAGCCGATAAAGCTGCTGCAACGCCCGCCGACCCCGCGCGCGTGCTCGTGGTTTCCGCCCGGGCGCCCCAGCTGTTCGGCGAACTCGCCTCTCGTCTGGCGGCGCGTCACATTGCGGCCGAGACGGCTGAGTTCACGGCGTTTTCCCAGTCCATCGCGGGCAGGCAGTTTACGGCGCTCGCCAACCTGATCGAGCGTATGAAAGCCGCCGACGAGGGCACCGCTTCCAAGACCGAGTGGTGGCCCGCTCCAGAGCTTACCGACTGGATCTACAGTCCGCTTTCGGGCGCTGATGCCGTCAATGCCCGTACCTTCGATAAGAATATGCGTCTCTCGCGCAGCAAGACTACCGCGGGCGTTAAGAGCCTGCTGCAGAGTGTCCAAGGCCAGGTGAGGGGCGCGCGCAAGGCGGCGAGCGACGATAACTGGTTTAAGAACGTACCGTGTGTGGTCTCGGACGTGTTCCAGGCTCTGTGGCGTGACAAGCCCGTGACGGCGCTCAAGGCCATGCTTGCCGTTGCCGAGGCGTTGCCCGATCGCTCGCTGGGCAGCTTGGATGGCCAGGCCCGTCGCCAGGCGGAGGTAGCCCTGCTGCGCCACGCCATCGACATCCTTATGAACGGCGCCCGCGCGCTCGACGTGTCGCAGGCCGCGACCGTTCCCGTGCTCGATGGCATTCGCACTAAGGTGGACAAGCGTAGCACCGCCTATGATTACGAGACCCACGAGGTTGACCGCGCGCCGCGTGCTCAGGTTCGTTTTGCTTCGCTTGCCGATGCGGCGGCTCTGCGCCCCGGCAGCTACGATGCCGTGCTGTTTGCCGATGTCGATCTGGACAGCTATCCGCTCTCACATGAGGAGGGGCCGCTGGCCACGCTGACGGCGAGCCTTGGTCGCGAGGGCGTGACGCTTGAGCCCGCGGCCTTGCTGCGCGTGCGCTTTGGCCACGCGATGCGGGCGGCACGCGGCCCGGTTGCGCTTGCGCGCGTGACGCACGATCGCCAGGCGCGCGAGTGCTACCCGGCAGCCGTATGGACCGAGCTGCGGGCACATGCCGAGGCCGCTGGCGCTGCCAAGCCCACGCGCGTGGGCGAGGGCGATATCATCGCCGACTTTGATCCCGCTGCAGGCGAAGGTCTTAGGCGCGAGCGCGTGACCTGCGAAGCTCCTCAGCATCTGAGCGATGAAGCCATTCCGTATCTGGTCCTGCGCCGTCGCGATGGCGAGGGCGAGGACGCGCCGCTCGTGCCGCGTCTGACGTCCGCCTCGCAAATCGAGGCCTATTCTACCTGCCCACTGTGCTGGTTCGTGTCGTATCGCGTTAAGCCCCAGTCTATCGACGCGGGCTTTGGCAACATGGAGAAGGGCAACTTTGTCCACGACGTGTTGGAGCATCTGCATGCCCGTCTGTCCCAAGAGGGCATGGAGCGCGTGACGCCCGAGAATCTGCCGCGTGCACAGGAGCTGCTGCACGAGGTCTTTGACGAGACGTTGGCCGAGCACGCCGGCAAGCGCGGCACGGAGGGCCCGCTGGTGCCGCTCTCTGCGGTGGAGGAGCGCCAGGTGGCCGAGATCTTGCCGCAGCTGGAGGGTGTGCTTGCCTACGAGTCCGAGGCACTTGCCCCCTTTGCCCCGCGCTACCTGGAGTTCGCCTTCAACGAGCTCAAGGTCGAGTATGCCGGTTGGCCGCTTGGCGGGCGCATCGATCGCGTGGACGTGGACGCCGAGAATCGTGCCGTGGTGATCGACTACAAGCATCGCACGGGCGTTGAGGAGTTTAAGCTCGCCGACCCTACGGTGCGCGACGAGGAATCGGGCACGGCGCCCATCGACGATCCGCGCTGGTTGCCACCACATACCCAAACGCTCATCTACGCCCAGGCCATGCGCCGGGCGCTGGATTTGGACACCCGCGCGGCGCTCTACTTTTCGACCAAGGGCGGCAAGCCGGCGTTGCGCGGTGCTGCGAGCGCCGAGCTGCTCGAGGAAGAGCGCGGCGACGGTCGCATCCCGGGCCTTAAGAAAGGTTTCCCCGGCGAGGGTGGCAGCATGGACTTCGACGCCCTGCTCGATCGCGTTGAGGCCGGCATCGCCGAGCGCCTGCGCGAGCTCGAGGCAGGCAACGTTGCCGCCGTCGACCCGACGTCGGCTCAGGCCGCGCATGCGCGCTGCTCGTATAACCACGAAGGAACGTTTGTAAGGAGGGACGTGTAGACCATGGATCTTTCGACTTTGATGCCGCAACAGCTGCAGATTGTCAAAACGCTCGACCGTCCGCTGTTTGTCTCGGCGGGCGCCGGTTCGGGCAAGACCTTTACCCTCACGCGCCGCATCGTCTACGCGCTCTCGCCCGAATCAGGTCCGTTCGTTGAGCATCTGGACCAGGTGCTCGCCATTACCTTTACCAAAGATGCCGCGGCCGAGATTCGCGACCGCGTGCGCCGTGCGCTTATCGACGAGGGCATGGACGAGGAAGCACTGACCGTCGACGACGCGTGGATCTCGACCATTCACGGCATGTGCTCGCGTATCCTGCGCGCGCATGCGCTGGAGCTGGGTATCGACCCCGAGTTCACGGTGCTCACCGATACCGACGAGCTTATGGACCAGGCTGTTGAGCATGTGTTGGCCCGCGCGACGGCGCCCGATGCCGCCCCCGAGCTCGCGGCATCGCTCAAGGCCCTCTATGCCTGGTATCCCATGGCGGGCGAGGGCGGTTCCTTTGGCGCTGGCGCGACCATCAAGGGCCTGGTGCGCGACCTGCTGGAGCTGTCGAGCCAGTTGCCGGGCGGTATGGACGACGTGTGCGTGGCGCGCGGGCAGGCCGATACCTCGGCACTCGCCGATGCCTATCGCGCGGCGCTGGGCGCAAGCAAGGCCGCGACCGAGAAGGCGCAGATGGCACTCGACGCCATTGACGCGTTCGAGGCGAGTGGCAAAACCATGGAGGATGCGGCGCGACTCATGATGTCGTGCACCATGCCGCGCGCGAGCAAGGCATTCCCTAAGGAGCAGGTCGAGCTGCTCAAGGCCGAGGCCGCCGATGCGTTTATCAATATCGTGCTTGCCTGCGGTGGCCCGGCGCTCGATGCGCTGGTGGGCCTGGCCCGTTCCGTGGAGGCTGAGTATCGCGCGCTGAAGGCTGCCCAGTCCGCCCTCGATAATAACGACCTGCTGCGTATGGCCTACGAGGCCCTGCGCGATTACCCTGCCATCCGTGCTGCGTACGAGGGCCGCTTTAAGATGGTCATGATCGATGAGTTTCAGGATACCGACCAGATGCAGGTCGATCTGATACGCTACCTGACGGGTGCGGGGGAGCGCGCGCTGTGCACCGTGGGCGATGCGCAGCAGTCCATCTATCGCTTCCGTGGCGCCGAGGTCGAGGTGTTCCGTCGTCAGGAGCGCAAGGTGGGCTCGTCTGCCGCGCCCGAGGCGACTGCCGTGGCCGATGCCCCTGCCGGCGAACTCGTCAAACTCGTGCGCAACTTCCGCAGCCATGACGAGGTGCTGCGTTACGTGGCACGCGTCTTCGACGGCGATGACGGCGGCCTGATGCAGGGCTTTTTGGATCTTGAGGCGAGCGACGGCCGCAAGGACACGCTGGTGGCGGACGCCTCGCGCCGCCAGGCCCTCTTTGTTGCCGGCGGCAGTATGCAGGAGCGCACACAGGCCAAGGCCCGCGCGATCGCCGAGCGCTTCCGCGCGCTTGCCGATGCCGGCCAGCCCCAGGGCGGCATGGTACTGCTGCTGGGCCGCATGACCAACGCCGATGTCTACGCCCAGGCCTTCCGCGATCAGGGGCTCGACTGCGTCATCGCAGGCGGCTCGGTCTTTGCCCAGGCAGCCGAGGTGCAGACGGTGCGTGCCCTGGTCTGCGCGCTCGCCAATCCGGCCGATACGGCGCAGGGCCTTATGCCGCTGCTCGCCTCGCCGATGTTTGCGCTCGGCGCCCAGGAGTTCCTGGCGCTGGCGACCAAGCTCGATGGCGAGACGGGGGAGACCTCGCGCCGGAATATCGACATGGGCATCATGAGCGATTCCGATGTGCCGGGCTTGCAGGGCTTGCCGCTTGTGACGCGTGCCCGCGAGGTGCTGCGCTACGCACTGCGTCGCGTGGGGCGTGATTCGTTCGCCGCCATCGCGCGCGACGCGGTCAATGCCTCCGGCTGGTTCGTGCGCCTGGCGCAGCGCGGCCCCGAGGGCAAGGCCATCGCCGCCAACGTGCTCAAGGCGCTCGACGCCGTGGCCGAGGAGGAGGCCGAGTTCGGCAACTCGCCGCGTTCCATCGCGCTGGCCTTCGACCGCTTCTTGGCGGGCAAGGAGGCCCCGGGTGCCCTCAACGAGGAGGGCGACGGCGCGGTGCGCATCATGACCGTGCATGCGTCCAAGGGTCTGGAGTATCCGGTCGTAGCGGTTGCCGAGTGTTTTGGCGTGCGCAAGCCGTCCGGTGCGGCTCAGATGGGGCGTGTCGAGGGCGGAGCGCAGGTCGTGGCACTGCCAGCTCGTTTTGATGGCGTTAAGCTTGCCGATGGGACCTTTGTGAAGGGCGATGACGTCAAAAAGCAGTTTGAGCATGCGTTTAAGGGCAAGGGCACGTCGCTGTGGCTGCCGCCGGAGCTCATGGAGGACGTCTGTGCGACGGGTTCTCCCGCCGAGGCATTTGCTCGCCTGCGCAACGACGACCTGCAGCTTTCGCTCGAGGAGCGGGCTCGTCTGCTCTATGTCGCCATGACGCGAGCGCGTGAGCTGGTCATTCTGGCGATGGATGCCGGCGTGAGCCGCGGCAAGGTGACGGCGCCGACCTTCGATGTCGAGACCGATCTGACCTACGATGTGCTGCGCCGCATCCTGCCGGCCGACAGTCTGGACATGCCGCAGCTCGATAGCGACCGTTTGGTGTTCGACAACTCCAAGCCGGGCGACTACGAGCTTATCTCGCTGGCGGACTTTACGTTTGGCGAGCAGGCGTTTGAGGCCAACGCTTCGCTGGATGTCGAGGGCAGGCTTGTTCGCGGCGATGCCGATGCCGCCGATAATGCTGCGCGCTCAACCGTGCCCGGTCCTGCCGACCCCAAGCCCGATTCGTTTGAGCTTGTGTATCCCCAGGCAGTGGGCGTGCGCATGGGCATCTGTCCGTATCCGATGCGTGATTCGTATAGCTACTCGTCAATCGCCGCGGCGCTCCATGCCGAGACGGAAGATCGTGCCGCCGAGGCACACGTGCCCATGGACGAGTCCGGCGATGATGCGGAGTCGGATGGTTCCGAGATGACGGATGCAGACGTGGCCGCCGTCGAGCCCGTTGGCAACCCCATGGCGCTGGGCTCGGCCTTCCACGCTGCCTGCCAGTGGCTCATCGAGATGGGTGCCGATGCGCTGCCCGCTGAGCGTGCCGAGGCCCTGGCTCGCCTGTGGCACCTGACGCCGGAACAGCGCGAACGCTTCGACGTTGCCCTGGACCGCTGGCTCAAGTCGGCTGTTCGTGCCGACCTGCTCGCGTGGCCGTGCGTTCGCGCCGAGGTGCCGTTCTTTTCACTGGGCTGCGAGGACAAGGACATCGCTCGCTACGGTGCTTATGCCGAGGGCGCCATCGATGCACTGGCTACCGACCCGGCCGATCCGTCGTGCGCACTGGTCATCGACTACAAGACGGGCGGCACGCCGGATGAGACGCCCGACCAGCTGCTCGAGAAGCACGCCCTGCAGGCGCGCGTTTACGCTGATGTTCTGCACAAGGCGGGCTTTGAGGCCGTGACCGTCAAGTTCGTCCGCGTGGAGCAGCCGGATCCAACCATCTTCGTCGAACCCGCCGAACCTCAAGTAGTCACCTACAACCTCTAGCCACCTCAGGCTTTACGGTGCTATTTGGTTAGTTTTGGGGCCGTAAAGCCCTCAATCGTCCAAATGGCACCGCAACGCATGGGAGAGCCTGGGGCGGTACAATGACTCGAACGGTTCAAACGAATAAGGAGCCATCATGCAGCTCACCAAAACGCTTAAGGTGACGCCGGAGGAGCTTTTTGACGCTCTGGCGGGGTCCATCATGCAGGATATCGAGAACGCCACGGGCAAGCGTCCCAGCCGCAACAAGCTCAACGGCTATAAGTACGAGAAGCGTGCCCAGTCTGCAAAAGGCAAGGCTAAGGGCACGGCGATTAAGGTTAAGATCAAGCACTTTGACTACCCGTGCTTCTATGAGGTCCGATTTCAGTATGCGGCGGGCATCAATACCATGCGCTATGAGGCTGCACCTGCTGGCGATGGTGCCTGCGAGCTCACCTATACCGAGGATTTTCAGGGCGTGGGTGGCAACACGTCTGGCACGCGCGGCAAGCTCGGCCTCTTCTTCTATGAGCGCAAGCTCAAGAGCCACGCCAACCAGACGATTGATCAAATCGTCAAATACATCGAGGGTGAGCGCCGCGTAAAGGCTAATCCCGCCTTCGCCGATGATACTGCCGAAAACGCTTCGGATGTATTCCATTGATACCCTGTTCAAAAGCTTTACCGCTCTTCACATCAACTGTGAACACTTCAGGCTTCGAATCAGTAGCGAGCGGCCCGACAAAAATAGTTGTTGGTAGTGCCAAATGAATAAGAATGCCATTACGCAACTGCACGTCTATTCCGCCTTTTTCGTTCTCACGGGATTTGTTTTAAATCGGGGAGTGTTTCTACTTTTCCTTGCGGAGAAAGGAATGTCTGTAACGGAAATCGCGCTTTATCAAGCCCTGTTCAACATAGCAACGGTCGTCCTCGAGCTGCCAACAGGGCTGATAGGCGATTTCTTTGGAAAGAAGTTTTCGATTCAAGTGGGCGTGCTGCTGCTTTTCTTCCATACCGCCGGCATGCTGTTGCTCTCAGGCCCCTTTCTTGTCGTGCTTTCCCTTGTTGAGGCACTCGCCTACTCCCTTCAATCGGGATCCGAACAAGCACTTTTATATGAAATTGCCCGAAATGCCGGTCAAGGAGAGCGCTTCCTCACCATCAACGCTCGGCTGCTTGCCGCGCAATCAATCGCTACGGGAATGGCAATTGTGCTCGGATCTTTCATTGCCCAAGTATCTTGGAGTGCCCTCTACGTATGTGTCTCCGTTTTCTATCTCCTGCAGCTTTTCCTTCTGTATCCCATTGAGAGGACGGAAACGACCCGTTCTGAAAGATCAGAAAAGGGGAGGTTTGACGCAGCCAAGATGTTCAGGCGCGAGACCTGGCGCGTTGGAGAATCCGCTTTTGCGGTATTGCTTCTCCTAATCGGCACAAGCATGCTCGACGGATTCTACGGGAGTTATTACAACTTGAATCAGTTGGTATTCGACGCATTTGATGCTCCCGTCTCCATAATAGGAATCTTTTTCGGTGCATCCTATGCAGTAAATGCGATGGCCTACATTGCAGCAGATTTCTTCTCATCGCGTTTCGGGAAAAGAAATACCATGCGCGGCTCGATGCTAATTGAGGCTGGCCTTTTCATGATTCTTCCGTGGTTCGCTTCAAATCCGCTGTGTTTGTTTGGCCTTAGCATGGTGCTTTGTTTTCTCCCAGAAGTGGTGTACATCACTTCGGAAAACTTAATCCAAGACGCGATAGCGGACGATCTCCGCGCGACGATCCTTTCCGTCGCGTCTCTGGTAAGGGCTCTCTTTTCCGCAATGTTTTTCTCCATATTTGGACATGTGTTGGGGTTATATCCCATTCAGATAGCGCTCGGTATTATTGGTACAATCGCGATAGCAATTACCGCCGTTGTTTCATTGAAAATGGTAGGAATGCAGGTCTCCAAGAATTGATATATCGATTGACGAGCTATCCGAAGCGTCGAGCCTTCTTGATGGACATGACTATTCGTCACAAATCATTTCGCGCATCGCCGGGGTTCCAGTAATACTCGATGTATCTGGATGCCCTCATTCCCCTTTTTGAAGGTACCAAATTAGCTACCCGTGTGGGTTTGGCTAGGTTCGGGTGCTGTCCGTGCCGTGGGGTAAAATCGTTCAGTCAGAACACGAACCCGCATCGGAGCTCATCACATGGCATTCGTCCATCTGCACAACCACACTGTCTTCTCCATGCTCGACGGCGCAACCCGTATCCAGGATATGGTCAACCGTGCCGTTGAGCTTGGCATGCCCGCCGTCGCCATTACCGACCACGGCTACATGTATGGCGTGCCCGACCTGGCGCTGGCCTGCGACGCCGTCAATCACAACACGCCCGAGTACAAAACCTGGAGCCACGACAAGGCCTTCTTGGAAAAGGACCGCCGCGACGAGCTGGTGGAGCCCGATCCCGAGGAAAACCCGCGCGAGCATGCCCAGTATGTGAAGGACATGGCCATGTGGGACGAGAAGGGCAACATCGACGAGCTCAAGCCGCCCCTGGTCATCAAACCCATCTTTGGCTGCGAGGTCTACTTTACGCCGGACGAGACCCTTGCCCGCGACCACAAGCCCGAGCTCTACCACATGATCCTTCTGGCCAAGGACCAGGAGGGCTACGTTAACCTGATGCAGACGGTCTCTGAGGCCGCCGTACAGGGCTTTTACTACAAGCCCCGCGTGACGCTCGACAACCTGCGCCGCCACGCCAAGGGCATGATCTGCACGAGTGCCTGTATCGCGGGCATCATCCCCAAATATATCGACCGCGGCGACATGGAAGGCGCCATCAAGTGGGCCGAGACCTTCCGCGACACCTTCGACCCCGGCGACTTCTACATCGAGATCCAGGAACACGGCATTACCACCGATAACGGCCTGACCGACGAGCAGATGGACCGCACGCTCATCGACATCGCCAAACAGGTGGGCGTCAAGGTCATCGCCACCAACGACTTCCACTACCTGCGCCGCGAGGACGCGCCCGTGCAGGACGTCATCATGTGTATTGGCATGAACGCCAAGGTCGACGACCCCAACCGCATGCGCATGACCGGCTCGGAGTTTTACATGAAGACCGAGGAGGAGATGCGGGCGATGTTCCCGTATTGCCCCGAGGCCTGCGACAACACGCTCGAGATCGCCGACAAGTGCTACGTGGAGCTCGACTGGGACTCCATCATCCTGCCGCGCTTCCCGTTGCTCGATCCCGGCGAGACGCACGAGAGCCAGTTCCGCCGCGAGTGCGAGAAGGGCCTGCGCCAGCACTACGGTGACGACTGGGCCACGCGCGAGATCGGCGGAGTCAACATCAAAGAGCGCTTTGAGTACGAATACAAGGTCATCTGCGACAAGGGCTTTGCCGCCTACTTCTTGATCGTTGCCGAGTACGTGCAATGGGCCAAGGACAACGGCATCGGCGTCGGCCCCGGCCGTGGCTCTGCCGCCGGCGCTATCGTCGCCTACGCCATGAACATCACCGCGTTCGACCCGCTCGAGAACGGCCTGATGTTCGAGAGGTTCCTGTCTCCGCAGCGTACCGAGATGCCCGATATCGATATGGACTTCGACGATGAGCGGCGCCTCGAGGTCGTGGAGCACGTTCGCCAGCTCTACGGTCCCGAGAAGGTCACCCACGTCATCACCTACTCGACCATTAAGGCCAAGCAGGCCATCAACGATGCCGCGCGCGTTTTGGACTACCCGGTCTACATGGGCCAGCGCCTGTCCAAGATGGTCTCGAGCGACCCCAAGGTCAAGCTCAAGCAGGTACTCGACAAACAGCCCGGCAAAGAGGATCTGTTTAACCCCGATTTTGCCGAGGCCTATAAAAAGGACGACGACGCCCGCCGCATCATCGACACGGCGCTCTCGATCGAGGGCCTCACCCGTGGCGAGGGCGTGCACGCGTGCGCCGTTCTGATCTGCCGCGACCCCGTCAACGAGCATGTGCCCACCAAGCTCGACACCAAGGGCGGCGTCGAGATTACCCAGTACGAGGGCCATACCGTCGCCGACATGGGCCTGCTCAAGATGGACTTCTTGGGCTTGCGCACGCTGACGGTTATCTCCAAGGCCAAGGCAAACATCAAAAAGAACTTTGGCATCGACATCAAAGAGGAAGAGATTCCCTTTGACGATCCCGAGATCTTTAAGCTCATGGGCTCCGGCCACACCGCCGGTGTCTTCCAGGTCGAGTCCGCCGGCATGACGGCCACGATCAAGAACATGAAGCCCACCGAGTACAAGCACGTCGTGGCATTGATCGCTCTGTACCGCCCGGGCCCGCTGGGCGCCGGCATGGTTTCGTCCTACATCAACCGTATGAACGGCAAGGAGCCGGCCGTCTCCTACGACGACCGTCTGGACGACATCCTGGGCGAAACCTACGGCACCATGGTCTACCAGGAGCAGGTTATGCTCATCTCCGTCGAGATGTGCGGCTTCTCCAAGGGCGAATCGGACTCGCGTATCCGTAAACCCGTGGCTAAGAAGAAGATCAAGCTGCTCACGTCGACGGTGCTCCACTGGGAGGATGGCTCGGACGAGACCACCTACGACCACTGGATGAACGGCGCCATCAAGAACAACTACACGCGCGAGGTTGCCCAGAAGATTTGGGACGATGTTCTCGAGTTCGCGTCCTACGCCTTCAACAAGTCGCACTCCGCCGGCTACGCCATTCTGGTTATGCAGACGGCGTGGCTCAAGGCGCACTATCCGCACGAGTACATGGCAGCCGTTCTGACGTCCTACACGGGCAAGACCGACAAGATCGTGCACTACGTCTCGGCATGCCGTCACGACGGCATCCCCGTGCTGTCGCCAGATGTCAACGAGTCCGGCACCGAGTTCACGGCTACCAAGGAAGGCGTGCGCTTTGGTCTGGCCGGCATCCGCGGCGTGGGTACCGGCGTGGCGCAGGCGATTATCGCCGAGCGCGAGGCGGGCGGCCCGTTTAAGACGCTGCACGACTTTGTCGAGCGCGTGGATTCGAGCCAGGCCAACCGTCGCGTGATCGAGTCGCTGATCAAGGCAGGTGCCTTCGACTCCACGGGCTATCCGCGCCGCCAGATGATGCACTTTGTGGACAAGAACAACCCCGAGAACATCATCGACGCCGCGATAAAGCGCCAGAAGGACCGCGCGAGCGGCCAGACCTCGTTCTTCGACATGTTTGGTGATGTTGAGGGCTCGGGTTTCGAGGTCAGCGTGCCCGATCCGGACGGCCAGGAATGGGACCGCCACCTTAAGCTGAGCCAGGAGAAGGAGGTTCTGGGCATCTATGTCTCGGACCACCCGCTGCGCCCGTTTGAGTATGCGCTCAGCAAAGCGCGCGACTTCTCGTTCTCGCAGATCGACACCGGCTACGAAGTTCAGAATCCTACGGGCGGCACCATCAACCAGGAGATTCCCGAGGGCAAAGCGCTGTGGTGGGCCGGCATGGTCTCGAGCGTGTCCAAGCGCGTGACCAAAAACGGCGACCCCATGGGCATCGTGCAGCTCGAGGACATGGAAGGCGAGGCCACCGTCGTCGTGTTCCCCAAGACCTACAAGGAGGCCGAGGGGTACCTGTACGGCGAGGTCGATCCCGAGACCGGTGCGCAGCTGTCCGACGCCTTTGTGCGCATCAAGGGCAAACTCGAGCGCTCGGACCGCGGCGACCAGATCATCGCGCAGGAGATCGTGCCGCTTGAGCTCAACGAGGAGAACAACAAGCCCAAGGTGTTTGAGGTCATGGTGCCCAACAGCCGCTTTAGCCAGGGCAATATGGCGCGCCTGGCCACGGTGCTCACCGCTAACCCGGGCGGCGACCGCGTGGAGATCTTTATCGAGCAGGTGGACGGGCGCGTGCTGCGCGCCGAGGTGCCTGCCAAGGTCAACGCGCGCTCGATTCCGCTGCTGGCAGAGGCAAAGGCCATCGTCGGCAACCAAGGCCGCGTGACGGTTATCTAAGCTACCCCGGGTGAGATTGGAGGAAGTGATGGCGCAGGGGACGTTTGTGCAGGCGCTTCGTAAAGAGGCGGCGTTGAGCGGCACCTTTATGAAGGGGCGTTCGCTCATGCTCAACGGCGCCGTGCTGTCGATCGAGGACAGCGGCTCGCGCTTCTCCAAAAACGTGACGGTTGAGGGCTCGGTGCGCGGTTCGCGCGGCGACCTGTACAAGACGCACGTGGCGCTCGACATGGACGAGCACGAGGTGATCGACTACGACTGCGATTGCCCCGCCGCCTATCGTTACCCCGGTATGTGCAAGCACGCTATTGCCACGGCTCTGGCGTATTTGGATGCCAGCGGCGCCGAGCCCGTCGAAGGTTTGCGCACGCCGGTCCGCACGTTTACGGCGCAGCCGAAACAGCCCGTGCGCACCGCGCTCAAAGCGCCGGCCGTCAATCCCAACTTTCCCTTTCCGGCGCCCGTCCCCACGAGTCCCAGCCTCATGGCGGCGCTCTCCGATCTTTCGGACGCGCGCATGGATGAGCTGGCGAGCATGCGCCGCAAGCTCGCCAGCAGTGTGGATCCCGATGCCCCCAAGGCGGTGTTGGAGCCCTCGCTGGTGCCGTACTACAATCCACTGTTTGCCGACCGCTTTAGCTGGGCGCTCGAGCTTCGCATTCGCTGTGGATCGGTGTCCTACGTGGTCAAGGACATCGACGGTATGGCCGATGCCTACGTGCGCGGCGGCACCTTCTCGTACGGCAAGAAGCTCACGTTTGTCCATACGCCCGAAGCCTTCGAAGACGTGTCGACAAAGCTGCTCAACCTTGTCGTGACGACAGTTGCCTATCTCGATGACATCACAAGCTCGCGTTCGGCGTCGTACGACTTTGCCCGCAGTGGTTTTGTCGCCGAGCGTCAGTTGCCGCTGTCCGAGCATAGCATCGTATATGTGCTGGACCTGTTGCGCGGCCAGACCATCTCTTTTGAGCCCGCCTGGTCGCGGGGGACGACGACGCATCGCACCTATGACGTGGCGGTTGAGATGCCTCCGGAAGGGGAGGACGAGGCGCTGTCTGAGCGCCCACCGCTCCTTGCCGCCAAAATCGCGCCGGCGGCTGGTGGCAGCTACGATCTACGCCTGCCGGCCGATGCATACTGCTTTGCTTCGGGCGACGTTGCCTATCTGGTCGACACCCGCCGTGCGCGCCGCGCTGATGTAGCGTTTGCCCAGCATGCGGCGCCGTTCCTATCGCGCTTACTGCCCTGTCGCACGCCGATCCATATCGCTGTCGACCAGGTGGGGGAGTTCTGTCGTATGGCGCTGCCCATTTTGCGCGACTACACCGACCTTACCGCGCCCGCCGCGCTCGATACCGTGGCGCCCGAGCCGAGCTTTGCTATGGCGATCGGCGTCGACGATGGGCTTGTGACCTGCAAAATTACGGTTACCTACGGCGACTGGTCGGCAGATCTCTTTAGCCTGGGCGCTCCGGGCAGTCTCTTCGAAGAGCAACGCCCCGGCGTGCCGCCCCGCGACGAGGTGGCAGAGTTTCGCGTTATGGACACGGCGGCCCTATATTTCGACTTTTACGAGGGCGGTCTGGCGTTTGAGGAACGCGATGACGAGAGCTTGTTCTGCCTGCTGACCGAGGGCCTATCCGCCCTGTCCGAGCTTGGTGAGGTCATGCTCAGCGACCGTCTGCGCCAGATTTCGGTCCGCCCCGCGCCCAAGCTCTCGGTTCGTGCGACCGTCAAGAGCAATCTGCTCGATGTCGAGCTGGGCGCGAGCGGGCTTTCGGCCGCGGACCTTGCCGTCTATCTCGATTCGTACAAGCGCCATCAAACGTTTGCGCGCCTTACGTCCGGCGACATCATTCGCCTGGACGAGGGCGCTCGAGCCGCGTTTGGCCTCGCCGAGGACCTGGGCGTCGATGCCGTCGACCTGCTCGACGGCGTGTCGCTTTCCGCATCGAGCACCCTGTTCGTCGATAGCATGCTCGCGCGCACGCCCGCGCTCGAGGCCGATCGCGACGCTGCGTTCCGCCGTACCGTCGAGCGTCTGGACACGCTCGGCAAGATGGACTTTACGGTGCCGGTCTCGCTCAAGGCAACGATGCGCGGCTACCAGGTCGACGGCTACCAGTGGCTTGGCTCGCTCGAACACCTGGGCCTTGGCGGCATCTTGGCCGACGATATGGGCCTGGGCAAAACGCTCCAGATGATCGCGCATATCCTGGCGCGCGTGGAGGCGGGGGACACTAAACCCACGCTTGTGGTGTGTCCCGCGTCGCTTGTGTACAACTGGACCGCCGAGCTGGAGCGCTTCGCCCCGTCGCTCGATGTGTGCGCCATTGTGGGCGCCAAGGCGCAGCGCCGCGTGCAGATCGCCGGCGTGGCCGAGCATAACGTGGTCGTGACGTCGTATGACCTTATGCGGCGCGATATCGACGAGTACGTCGAGCAGGACTTTGCCCGCGTGGTGCTCGATGAGGCCCAGTACATTAAAAACCCGCTCACCCAGGTGGCGCGCGCCGCAAAGCGCCTGCCTGCCGGCGTGCGCTTTGCCCTGACGGGCACGCCCATCGAAAACCGCCTGTCCGAGCTCTGGAGCATCTTCGACTTTTTGATGCCGGGCCTGCTTGGCACTCGCGAGTCGTTTGCCAGACGCTTCGAAAGCCCGGTCGAGCATGCCGAGGGCGACAGTGCCGCTCGCCTGCAAGCGCTCGTGTCGCCGTTTGTGCTGCGCCGTGTCAAGGAAGACGTGGTGGCAGACCTGCCCGAGAAGATCGAGGACACTGTCGTGGCTCAGCTCACCGGCGAGCAGCGCAAGCTCTACCTGGCAAACCAGGACCGCATTGCCCAGCAAGTGCAGCACCGCGAGGCATCCGAGTTTAAGAAAGACAAGCTCAAGGTGCTCGCCGAGCTCACCAAGCTGCGCCAGATCTGCTGCGACCCGCGTCTGCACTACGAGGATTACAAGGCGGGGAGCGCCAAACTCGATACGTGCATGGAGCTCGTGCACGGCGCACTCGACGGCGGGCATCGCATCCTGCTGTTCAGCCAGTTTACGGGTATGCTCGATATCATCGGTAAGCGCTTGGCCAAGGAGGACATCGCCTTCCTTAAGCTCACGGGCGCTTCGTCTAAGGAGAGCCGCGCCAAGATGGTCGCGCAGTTCCAAGCGGGCGAGGTTCCGATCTTTTTGATTTCGCTCAAGGCGGGCGGCGTGGGCCTGAACCTGACGGCGGCCGACGTGGTCATTCACTACGACCCGTGGTGGAACGTGGCGGCGCAGGACCAAGCGACCGACCGTGCGCATCGTATTGGCCAGCAACATACCGTGACCGTGTACAAGCTCATCGCCAAGGACACGATCGAGGAACGCATTATGCAGATGCAGGAGTCCAAGCGCGACTTGGTCAACAGCGTGCTCGGCGGCGACGGCATCTCGTCGGCGCTGTTTACCCGCGAGGATGTTCTGGCGCTGCTCGGCGGCGACGGGCGTTAACCCGCTCGGGTGAGGCCGCCAGGGCGGATAGCCCGCGCTGTCCCATCGTCCCCGCTCGTTATGTGTTCATTTGCAATGCCGTGGATGGTTTGTCTGCCTTTGGGCATAAGAACCATCAAGAACATTGGCACATCAGCAAAGGAGAACATCATGGCGAAATTCTTTAAGGACCCCGACGGCAAGCTCATCGCCGCCCTTGGCGACGACGTTGCGACCCCTGCCGGTTGCACGGAACTGACTGCAAACACTGAGGACGCAGCGCACGAGAAGCACGTGCCTGTTGTCGAGACCGAGCGTGACGGTCACGTGATTCGCGCACGCGTTGGCTCGGTCGAGCACCCCAGCCTGCCCGAGCACTACATTGAGTGGATCGCCCTTGAGGCCGAGGGCCGCTTAGAGGTCCATTACCTTGAGCCCGGCATGAAACCCGCGACGTTTTTCGCGGGCGGCTCCAAGACCGGTACCGTCTATGCCTACTGCAACCTGCACGGGCTGTGGTCCGCGACATTCTAGGAGCGCGCCCCCGCTCGGGGTATCATAACTAGCATATGCACATGCAAGCGCCGGCTGCATTATGCGGCCGGCGCTTTTACTACGATTTCGATGGTTTACGACGGAAAGGGCTGGGCCATGAAACTCGCGCTTGCACAAATCGATATGCGCCTGGGTGATATTGAGGGCATTTGCGGCCGCATCGAGGACCAGGCTCGTCTGGCCCACGAGCGCGGGGCGCGCGTGCTGTGCGTTCCGGCTCCGCTCTTTATGGGCGCCATGCCCGGTGGCCTGGTGGGCACTGCCGACTTTGAGCACGACGAGCTTGCCGGTTTGACTGGTGTCGCCGAGCGTATCCAGGAGCTTGACATGATCTGCATCGTGCCCGCGGCGGTTTCGTTTGAGGGCCAGCCGCTGCTCGACTACATGATGCTCAAGGACGGTCATGTGGTGCCGGCGCGTTCGAGCATTGCCCTGCAGCGTGGCGAGAACAACGACACACGTTGGGCGCCGCCGGTGTTCGACGTGGACGGCGTGCGCATCGCCGTGATTTTTGACTTGGACCGCGAACTCGAGATGTTGCCGACCGGTGTTGACCTCATTGCGTATTTCCAATTCAACGCGTTTGACATGACCGACCGTGAGACTGCCGCCATTGCCGCCGTTCGCAGCGGCGCCTACCGCAAGATCGCATCCAAGCGCAGCGTGTGGTTTGCCTGCATGGCGCCGGTCGGTGCCTTTGACGAGTCGGTGTATACCGGCGGTTCGTTTGTGCTCGACGACTGCGGTCGCGTGGTGGCCCAGGCGCCGTGCTTTGAGGAGAGCCTGCTGGTTCAGGAGATTCAGCGCGGCGTGATGCTCGATGCCCTGGAGGATCACGAACTGCCCGAGTTCCGTTCCGAGGAGTGGCTGTGGCAGGCGCTGGTGCTCGCCGTGCGCGACAACGCCCGAGCCCACGGTGCGTCGCGTACTGTGGTGGCACTCGAGGGTGACTTGCCGTCGTCCCTGCTGGCGGCGCTGGCCGTCGACGCTCTGGGCCCGCGCAATGTGATTGGCCTGGTGCTGGGGCGCAACCGTATCTTTACGCCGGCGCAGGAAGAAGCCGAGGCTGCCCGCTGTGCCGCCGTCCGCGCCATCGCCGAGCGTCTGCACATTCGTACCGTCGAGCGCGATGCACCGGATGCGGCGCGCGTGCTCGATCGCGACGTGTCGGCGGGCGATGCCGAGCGCCTGCGCTCGCGCACGCTGGGCCTGATGCTGGAGGATACGGCGCTCGAGCTGGGTGCGATGGCGCTGAGCCCGCTGTCCAAAACCGAGTACGCGCTGACGGCGCCGGCGCTTTGCGGCGGCTACCAGGGCGACTTTGCGCCCTTTGGCGATGTGTACCTGTCGACGCTTGAGTTTGTGGCGCGTGTGCGCAACCGCACGTCTGCCGTGGTGCCCCAAGAGCTCGTGACGCTCAACGCAGTGGAAGATTGTATGGAGCGCGTGCTGGCGCAGGCGCTCTCGACGCTCGACGGTCCGGTCGATATGCTCGACCGTGCGGCACAGCTGCTCGGCGGGCTTGAGCCGGGTGAGGTCGATGGCGCGCTCGAGGCGCACGTGGACCGCAATCGATCTTTCGACGACATCCCGATGGCCGCTGGCAAGCCTGAGGCCTGCTCGCTGCTGCTGATGCTCGTTCGACAGGGTGAGGCTGCCCGCCGCATGTTGCCGATGGCGCCGATCGTCTCGGCCCGTTCGTTTGCCGAGCGTGCCTGGCCGTATATGCTCGCGTGGTCCGACCTGGGGCTTAACGGCAAGGAGCGTATGACGGTCGATTCGCTGGCGCGCGCCGAGGTGCGCCGTTTTGCTGACGAGGATACGAGCGAGCGCGTGCGAAACGAGATGATGGGCGTGCTGGGCGAGCTACTGGGTATTTCGCCCGAGCAAATGGAGGAGCTGCGCTCTGAGGACGGTCAGCGTCGTTTGCACGAGGGAATGAAAAAGTTCGAGGGCGAGGTTCAGGACGCCATCGATAAGATGATGGGCGGTCAGGGCGGCTCGCAAGGTAGTCCCCAGGGTGGCCCGATGCCGCATCCGCCGGTTGATCCCCGACAATTCCCGTTCTTCTCTCAGAACTAGGTCGCTGCGCGCCCGCCAGAGCGGCAATCTGCCTTTCAATCGTCGGACATGACCGCCAGGTCAATGCCCTCCTCTTCCAAGGCACCTTGCTCGCTCTGGCAGGCGCTCGCTTGCGTATACTCAACCTACAATTCGATCTCGGCTGACTTATAGGGCTAGCGTTGTGTTATTCTAGAACAGACGTTCGTGAATGATGCGCGGGGCCTTGTCTTGCGCTGTGCTTGTGGCGAGGGGAGGTTGGCTTGGTTATCTTGGGCATCGACCCCGGTTTGGCTCATACGGGTTGGGGGATTATCGAGGAGCGGCGTGGCGAGGTTCGCTGCCGTGCCTATGGCTGCATCGAGACCAGTGCCGGAAGTCCGCTCGCGGTGCGCCTGTCGCATATCGCCCATGACCTTAAGGATGTCGTTGAGCGTTATCGACCCGACACGGCTGCTGTCGAGAGCATCTACTTTGGCGCCAACGTTCGTTCCGCCATCCCCACGGCGCATGCCCGCGGTGCTGCACTCGTCGCACTTTCGGAATGCGCGCTCGAGATTGGCGAGTACACGCCCATGCAGATCAAACAGGCTGTGGTGGGCACCGGCGCCGCGGACAAGCGGCAGGTCGCCTACATGGTACGCACGCTCACACAGCTCGATCACGACCCGCATCCCGACCATGCCGCCGATGCCCTGGCCTGCGCCATCTGCCACGTAAACCTCAGCCGCACCCGCGCCCTCACCGGTGGCGAGTTCTATCAACAGAGAGGAACCGGATACTGATGATTTCCCAGCTCCACGGAACGCTTGTCGAGGCCACGATGAGCTCTGCTGTCGTCGATGTGTCGGGCGTTGGCTTTGAGCTCGGCATCTCGGGCAGCACTGCGGCCACGTTGCCGACGCCCGGCGGCGAGGTCCGCCTCTACGCGCGTATGCAGGTGCGCGAGGACGCCATGACACTTTTCGGTTTTTCCTCAAAGGATGAGCGCACGATGTTCGACCGGCTCGTGTCCGTTTCGGGCGTTGGCCCGCGCCTGGCGCTTGCCGTGCTTTCCACCTATACCGTGGGGCAGCTGTACTCGCTGGTGATGGCCGAGGACGACAAGGGCATGGCCAAGGTACCCGGTGTGGGCAAAAAGACAGCTCAGCGTCTGATCCTGGAGCTCAAGAGCACCTTTGCCAAGGACAAGGGCTTTGTGCCGGTCGATGTGATTCCCGGCCAGGTTGCGATGCCCGTGCCCGCTGCTGCTCCCTCGGCCATCGATGATGCCCGTGCGGCGCTCCTTTCCATGGGCTTTAGCCCGCAGGAGACCGATGTTGCCCTGAGCGGGTATGATGGGCAAAATATGCGTGTCGAGGATCTGCTCGGCGCGGCGCTTAAGCGACTCGGAATGGATGCGTGATGTGGGAAGCCGATGACTCTCAGGACCTGTGGGCGACGCCCGGCAACTCGCCGGCGGCATCTATGGCGCACGGCGAGCGCATGGTGGGCTGTCTCTTATACACATCTGACGCTGCCGAC
>CABSMQ010000037.1:0-20529 GCA_902478965.1 uncultured Collinsella sp.
ATTTCTGCCTGTCTCGTGGGCTCGGAGATGTGTATAAGAGACAGCACTTATACCGTCGAGTTTGCGCGTACCACCAAGACTTTCCCCCTCGCACAGGACCTCGTCACGTTATGGCCTCTCTACCTTGTCGTTGTGGGTTGGCAGGTCATCAGCGTACTCAACATGCTCGGCGGCGCGAGGCGCGTACGCCGCACCATGGCGCCTCTCAACGATCTGGCCCTGCGCGTGGACGAACTCGGCCGCATGCAACTCGCCGGCGGCAAAATGGAAACACTGGAGCAGGCCATCGAGCGCGCAAGCGTCGACTCGCCGAGCGTCACCACCGGCGACGCCGACCTGGCAAGCATCGAGGTTGCACTCAACCGCCTACTGCGCCAGATGCAAGAGGCCAAACTGCAACAGATGCGCTTTGTCAACGATGCGAGCCACGAGCTGCGCACGCCCATCGCGGTGATTCAGGGTTACGTAAACATGCTCGATCGCTGGGGCAAAGACGACCCGGACGTGCTGGCAGAATCCATCGCGTCCCTCAAGGCCGAAAGCGAGCACATGCAAGAGCTTGTGGAGCAGCTGCTGTTTTTGGCGCGCGGCGATGCCGGGCGCACGGTCCTGCGGCGCGCGCATACCAACTTGGCTGCACTGGTCAGCGAGGTATGCGAAGAATCGCAGATGATCGATACCGAGCACACGTATCGGCTGGCTTCTGACGCTGCGCTTGCCAGCGACCCGCGCTGCGACGCGCCCGTCGACGTGGCGCTCGTGAAGCAGGCTCTGCGCGTGATCGTGCAAAACGCCGCCAAGTACTCGGATGCGGGAACGACCGTCACATTTGGCATAACGCCGGATGCGGGCGCGGGTACGATCGACATAAGTGTTGAGGACGAGGGCATCGGCATGAACCAGGAATCCGCAGCTCACGCGTTCGAGCGGTTCTACCGTGCCGACAACGCGCGCGATGCCGGCGCACAGGGTTCGGGTCTGGGGCTTGCGATCGCCAAGTGGATCGTCGACAGCCACGGCGGCGTCATCGGTGTGACCTCGGTCGAAGGGGTCGGCAGCCGCTTTACGATTCGCCTGCCACGATAGGAAGCCCCTCGGCATAAATAAAGGGATAGGGCCACGCGGCCCTATCCCTTTATGCCAGCTATGGCAGCTTGTGCGCTACTCGCGGCACAGGTGCACGGCGAAACCGGCGAACTCGCGCTTAAAGTACACGAGCTTGGTACCACCGTCGGGCAGCAGCGCGCGCGACTCTTCGTTGACCTCGAGCCCGCGCTCGGCAAACCACTTCTCAGCTGCATCGATGTCGTTAACGGCAAAGCCGATGTGGCCCTTGGTGCCACGACCGTTCTGCTTCATGATCTCGACCAGCGAATCGTTGAAGTACGAAACCGGGGTCTCGATGACGGGCAGGCCCATCATCGTCGAGAACAGCTCCGCGATCTCCAGGGCGTCTGCCGGGTCGGTGGCGTTAATGCCCACATGGGCAACGCGCATACCAAAGAGCTCTACCGGGTTGGCGTTCTGCTCACTCATGCAGTCAGCGCCTACTGAGCCATGACGTCGAGAACGGCCTTCTCGGCGGCAACGCGGTTCATGCCGGTCATGAAGGGCACGCCACTCACGTACGGGCAGGTGAGGCCCTCGGGGGCAACGGTGGTGGCGATCAGCAGGTCAGCGCCCTCGTCGCAGTAATCCTTGGCCTCGGAGATGGCGCACTGCACGATCTCGTACTTGTCGGCATAACCGTTGGCGTCGAGCAGAGTAGCGACCTTCTGGGCAACGAGCGTGGAAGTAGCAGCGCCAGCACCGCAAGCCAAAACGATCTTCTTCATAGGTAATGTCTCCCTTCATGGTTTACTTTAGGTAAGTGTACCGCAGCGAGCGATGGCACTCGGCCTCGATGAGCTTTTATGCCAGTTTGCTTGCGCGCTGCGTATAATACATCTAGTACTTGTTGTCATACCGCTCGCTTTATGAGCGACTAAGGACCCTAATATGCCCGATTCCCGCACACTCTGGACCGCCGTCGTTATCATCTGCATCGCCGTGTCGGTGTTCTTTAGCGTCAAAAAACGCACCACGTTTAAACGCCTGCAGCAATTGATGGCCGCCAAGCAGTGGGACGAGTTCGATCGTTTGCTCGACGGCAAACTCACCAGCATGCTGTACCCACGCTACAACCGCGACTACCTGCGCCTGAACTCCTATCTGCTGCGCGAGGACCACGAGCGCGCCAGCGAGATGTTCGACCTGCTGCTGGGACTCAACCTGCCCAAGATGCAGCGCGTCGACCTGGTCATTAAGGCCTTTAACTACTACGTTGGCCAGGAGGACCGCAAAAAGTCCAAGGAGTTGCTGCACGAAATCAAGGGCTTTGAGGGCGGTCAGGCCGAGGCAGTCGCACACGAATGCCAGCTGATGTACGACACGATGATCCTCAAGCGCCACAACGACATTCCCGAGCTGGAGCGCATGCTCGAGGATGTCGGCGACGACCCGGTCAAGCGCTGCCGCCTGGAGTACCTGCTGGCCCTGCAGTATCAAAACAAGGGCGACGAGGCAAAGTTCCAAGAGTTCCTTGAGAAGTCGGGCCAACACTCGATGGCCGTCAACGCGTAGCGGACGGCTTGTGCTAGACTTCTAGTCTCACGGGGGCGTGGCGGAATTGGCATACGCAGGGGACTTAAAATCCCTCGCCGCAAGGATTGTGGGTTCGAGTCCCACCGCCCCTACCATTTAGCTTTTACGAGCTCGTGTCCCCCGGGGATGCGGGCTCGTTTCTTTTGGACGCCGGTGGGGCTCTAAGTTGGTACTTCCACATTTTTCGATGGAAAAACGTGGTTGTCTTACACATTTTTCGATGGAAAGACGTGGTTGTCTCGCACATTTTTCAAGGGAAATGCGCATATGGCCTTATACTAGCCGAGAGGGTTGGGAGGCAATATGCAGCGACAGCTTATGAGTGAACTTATCGCTTGGAAATCAAGGGCGAATCGCAAACCTCTCTTGCTTAAGGGAGCCCGCCAGACAGGAAAGACTTGGCTTCTTAACGAATTCGCAAGCCAGCAGTATCGAAACGTCATTCGTTTTGACTTTATGCTCGAGCCGAGCACACGCTCGCTGTTCGATGGGAACCTCGACCCCAAGCGCATCATCTCCCAGATAGAACTCCTACGTGGCCAAACCGTAACGCCGGAAGACACGCTCATCATCTTCGACGAGATCCAAGAGGCGCCACGCGGGATCACCTCGCTCAAGTACTTCAACGAGCTTGCACCCGAATACCACATCGTAGCAGCCGGTTCCTATATGGGCCTCGCGCTCCGACGCGAAAACGAGTCATTTCCCGTCGGCAAAATCGACCAGCTCACCATGCGTCCCATGGGGTTTGCTGAGTTCGTTCGTGCCGTCGACGGCAACCCGCTCGCCGACGCCATCCTTGCCGCAGACATGAACCTTCTAGCAAACGTTACCGAAAAGCTCGAGCACTTGCTCAAGGAATACCTTGTTGTCGGCGGTATGCCCGAAGTTGTCTCCACTTTCGCCGAGACACGCGACTTCATCGAAGCCCGAAGGCTTCAACAGCAAATCATCGAGGCTTACGAATCCGATTTTGGCAAACATGCACCCGCCCGCATCGTCGAGCGCATGAGGTTGGTTTGGAAATCCCTTCCCGGCCAGCTTGCAAAGGAGAACAAGAAGTTTGTCTATGGCGCCCTTCGTCCCGGAGCGCGCGCACGCGATTTCGAGGAAAGCCTCCAGTGGCTCACGGACTACGGAATCGTTCATAAAGTGCCACGTGTTTCCGCTCTAAAGGCGCCGCTCTCGAGCTACGAAGACCTCTCGGGCTTCAAACTGTTCTGCATCGACACCGGCATCCTCGGAGCGCTCTCCGGTCTCTCTCCGGCCATCGTTCTTAACGGATCCGCTGTTTTTACCGAGTTCAAAGGTTCGCTGACCGAACAATACGTCGCGCAGGAGCTTTTGCTCCAGGACAAAACTCCTGCGTATTGGTCCTCTACCTCCGGCAATGCCGAAACCGACTTTGCCATCGACCATGCGGGAACCGTGCTTCCGCTTGAGGTCAAGGCGGCAGAGAACCTTAAAGCGAAGAGCCTGAAAGTAGCCTGCGAAAAATTCAAACTCGAGCGTTGCGTGAGGAGCTCCCTGGCGGCATATAGAGACGAGGGCATGCTCATCAATATTCCGCTTTGGGAGATTGGGCAGATCGACAAGCTGGCATAGGCGCTGTGGGGACGCCCCGCAAGGACTGTCCCCAGGTGCCGGCAGAAAAGGAACATCCCCAGGTGCCGGCTGTTGAGTTGCGGTGGAATAGGGACTGTTTGGTGCCCGAAAGGGCGATTTTAGTCCGTATTTCACCGCAACTTATTTAGAGGGCGCTGAGGCTGGGGGTCCAGCCGATGGTGGGGGTCGCGCCGTCGAGGGTCTCGTTGATGGTGGCGGCCATACCGGCGAGCAGGCTGTTCTCGCTTACGGTGAGCGTCTTGTAGCCGCCGGCACGCATGAGTTCGCGAATCACCACGGCGCCGGCCAGAATCACGCCCGCGCGCTTGGGCTGCACGCCCGGCAGCGCAGCGATACCCTCCACATCCAGCGTAGATATACGATCGATGGCGGCCGAGATCTGCTCCATCGAAAGCTCGCGCAGGTGCACAAAGCTCGAGTCGTACGGCTCCAGTTCGTGGACCAGCGCCACGAGTGTGGTGACGGTACCGCCCACCGCGACGAGGCGCTCGGCGCGCTCAAAGTCGACAGGCAGGCCCTCAAAGTAAGCCCCGAACTGCTCGCCCGCCCACGCGGCGGCAGCCGCAAGCTCGTTCGTCGACGGCGGCAGCGCAGAGAAAAACCGCTCGGTCACGCGCCGGCAACCGATGTCCAGCGAGCGCGTTCCCTCCAGCGCAAAGACCCCGTGCTCCGGCGCATACACGCCCGTCGCGAGCTCCGTGGAGCCGCCGCCCGAATCGGCGACGATAATGCGTTCACCGGCAAAGTCGTGCGCCACGCCAAAAAACGTCAGGCGCGCCTCGACCTCGCCCGGAATCACCTGCGGCTCAAGCCCCAGCTCGTGCAGGCCGTCCAGCAGCAGGGCGGCGTTGGACGCATCGCGCGCGGCGCTCGTGCACGTGGTGCAGATGCACGCGGCGCCAAAGGTACGCGCCTCGTCCACAAACATACGGCACGCAGCGAGTACACGCTCGACAGCCGCCTCGCAAAAGCGACCCGTCGCGTCCACGCCCTCGCCCAGGTCGGTAATCTCGGTATGCTTGGACGATTCCACAATCGCCCCGCCCTCGACCTGGGCCAACACCAGTCGCGACGACACCGTTCCCAGGTCGATCGCGGCCACCTTATAGCGTTTGCAATTTGTCATTGCGGGCTCCCCTCCGGGCGCTATTTGCCGTTGGACACGACCGTCTGGCCCTCGACGCCGTTAAACCCAAACAGCATGTCGAGCGCTTGGATGTACCACGGCGCGTCCTTACCGACTTCTTCGATTTCCTTGGCAACTTCGCTGGCCTTCTTGGCGTTCGACGACTTCTGGCTCGACGAGGCATCCGAATCGCCGTCCAGGCCCTGCACTTCAATCCTCTTCTCGCCGGGCATCACCAAGCCCAGGTCCTCGGATGCCGCATCCTTGATACCCTCCTCCGAGAGCAGCTTGTCGACACTTTTTTGCAGCCCATCATTGTATTGCTGGCGAATCTCGACCTGCTTGGCCAAGATATCGCTCGAACGCTTTGCCACGTACAGGTCGCGCACGGGGAAATACAGGCTCACGAGCACCAGGGCAACGACGATGCCGATGAATAGCCCTCGCTGAGGACCGTGGGTAAAGTCGTAGATCGCCTTGACCACCGCGTTGTCGTTGGCGTAGTGCATAAAGTCCGAGCCCGAAAAACGGTTCGAGGGCCTGCTCGACCTATCGTGCGTTTGAGCCGACGAGCGCTGAGCATGTGTCGAACGCGCCGGGCGCACCGGTCCATCTGCCGAAGTATTCACTTGAGCATTGGGGCGCGAGGTACTTGTCGGGCGCTGCATGGAGCGGTCGGCGCCGGCGTAGGCGGACCCACCGAGCTGCACCGTGCGCGCACGGCGAGGCGACGGCTCACGCGAACCGGCGGAATAGTACCTGTTGTCGTAAATCTGATCCATGTGCGCCTTGTGCGGTTGAGGTTTGTTTGCGCTAAGTATTCTAGTTATAGCACGAGCGCGCGCACCACCTTCGACAGCCTTTGCTCGACATAAAAAAGGCGCTGAGCCATATGGCCCAGCGCCCAATGACGGCCATCAGAAGTGGAACGGAGCCGAGTCAACCCCGCCCCCCGCGCGCACCACTTGTTTAGCGAATGTTGTAGAACGCTGCTTTGCCGGCGTAGCGCGCGCTGCCCTCAAGCTCGTCCTCGATACGGATGAGCTGGTTGTACTTGGCGATACGGTCGCTGCGGCACGGGGCGCCCGACTTGATCTGGCCGGCGTTGACGCCCACGACCAGGTCGGCGATCGTGGAGTCCTCGGTCTCGCCGGAGCGGTGGCTCACGATGCAAGCATAACCGGCCTCCTTGGCAGTCTCGATGGCCTCGAGCGACTCGGTGAGTGTGCCGATCTGGTTGACCTTGACCAGGATCGCGTTGGCGGCACCCAGCTCGATGCCCTTCTTGAGGCGCTCGGTGTTGGTGACGAACAGGTCGTCGCCCACCAGCTGCACCTTGTTGCCAATGCGACGGGTAAGCTCGACCCAACCGTCCCAGTCCTCCTCGGCCATGCCGTCCTCGATGGAAATGATGGGATAGGTGTCGACGAGTTTCTCCCAGTAATCAACCATCTGGGCGCTCGTGTACTCCACGCCCTCGCCCTTGAGCTCGTACATACCGCTCTCGGCGTTGTAGAACTCGGTGGACGCCGGATCCATGGCGTACATGAAGTCGACGCCGGGCTTAAAGCCGGCCTTCTCCACGGCCTTGGTGATGTACTCGAACGGCTCGGCATTGGTCTTGAGGTTGGGGGCAAAGCCGCCCTCGTCGCCCACGCCGCCGCCCAGGCCGGCCTCGTGCAGCACGCCCTTGAGGGTGTGGTAGACCTCGGCGCACCAACGCAGGCCCTCTGCAAAGCTCGGAGCGCCCACCGGCATGATCATGAACTCCTGGAAGTCAACGTTGTTGTCGGCATGCACGCCGCCGTTGAGGATGTTCATCATGGGCGTGGGCAGCAGGTGGGCGTTGACACCGCCCAGGTACTGGTACAGCGACAGGCCCGCCGACTCGGCAGCGGCGCGGGCAACAGCCAGCGACACGCCCAGGATGGCGTTGGCACCGAGCTTGGTCTTGTTGGGGGTACCGTCCGCGGCAATCAGCGCAGCATCGACGGCGCGCTGGTCGAAGGCATCGAGGCCCACGACGGCGTTAGCGCACTCATTGTTGACGTGCTCGACGGCCTGCGAGACGCCCTTGCCCAGGTAGCGACCCTTGTCGCCATCGCGCAGTTCGCAAGCTTCGAAAGCACCGGTCGAAGCGCCCGAAGGCACCATCGCGCGGCCGAAGCTGCCGTCCTCGAGCACGACCTCGACCTCGACGGTGGGGTTGCCGCGGCTGTCGAGCACCTCACGACCGTAGACGTCCAAAATGTCACTCATGTTGTCTCCCTCTCACTTGGAAACGGGTTGAATGCTTGGCGACACGGCATTGCGCCAATGTGGCGCTTTGGTTTGCAAGTTAGCCATGTCGCACTTTTTGCATTATGCCCTAAGTTAGCCGAGGGATACACTTGATTTTCGAAAAATTTAGCGGGAACGATGAGGCGTGTCAGCCCGTCGTTCCCGCAGTCTTACTCCTCCGCCTTTGCGGCATCCCACAGGTCGTTGAGACCGTGGGTCGAAAGCTCGGCCAGACCCACGTTGGCGTCAGCCGCCATCCGCTCCATTGCAGCCCAACGGCGACGAAACTTTGCCGTGCTGGCACGAAGGGCGCTCTCGGCGTCAATGCCCTCCTTGCGCGCGACGTTGACCAAGGCAAAGAGCAGGTCGCCGAACTCCATTTCGCGCTCGGGCGAGCCAGGGGCCTCGGCCTCAAACTCGGCACGCTCCTCGGCGACCTCGTCCCACACATCCTGGACCGTCTCCCACTCAAAGCCCACGGCAGCCGCCTTGCGCGACACCTTCTGGGCCTGCATCAGCGCCGGCAGATGCGTGGGCACGCCGTCGAGCAGGCCCTCGGGCGCAGCCTCGCCTGCCGCCACGGCCTTGTCCTTGGCAGCCTTCTCGGCAAGCTTAACCTCGTCCCAAATCTTGAGCACCTCATCGGAGCTGTCGGCATCCGCATCGCCAAACACGTGCGGATGACGGCGAATGAGCTTGGCGTCGATATCGCGCGCCACGTCGGCCAGCGTAAACTCGCCGGCATCCGCCGCAATCTGCGCATGCAGCACGACCTGCATGAGCACGTCACCCAGCTCCTCGCGCAGGTGAACCGCGTCGTCCGCCTCGATGCAGTCGAGCGCCTCGTAGGCCTCCTCGATCATGTTCTTGCCGATGCTGCGGTGCGTCTGCTCGCGGTCCCACGGGCAGCCATCGGGCTGACGCAAACGCCAGATGGTCTGCACCAGATGCTGCAGCTCGGCCGACGCGTCTATCAGCGTGGACAGATCGCGCGAGCCCTCGGCATTTTGCTGAGCCATATGCTGCGCCATGGTTAGTCCTCCTCCAGGATCACATGACGGAACGCTCCACCCTCGTAGATGCCGTAGCTGTGCGTGCCGTCCTTGGGGATGCTCACGCTGCCGGGGTTGAAGAGCCACAGGCCCGGGTGCGCGGCGCTCTCCTCGTTGACCTTGACGTGCGTGTGACCGTAGACGAGCGCGGAGCCCTCGGGCAGCGCGGGCGCGTGGTCGACGCTGTTGTGCATGCCGGCGCCAAAGACATGGCCGTGCGTCAGGAACAGCTCACGGCCGGTCTCGTCGAACAGCGTGGCGTAGTCGGCCATGACGGGGAAGTCGAGCACCATCTGGTCGACCTCGGCATCGCAGTTGCCGCGTACCGCGATGATGCGGTCGGCCAGGGCGTTGAGCAGCGGGATTACGCGCTTGGGGGCGTAATCGCGCGGCAGGTCGTTGCGCGGACCGTGGTAGAGCAGGTCGCCCAGCAGGACGATGCGGTCGGGCTGCTCGGACTCGATGGCGGCGACCAGGCGCTCGGCCCAATATGCAGAGCCGTGGATGTCGGAGGCGATGAGGTATTTCATGGGGGATCCTTTCGGGATGGGGTTAATGCGGCTGGGCACGGGATGTCGCCGGCCGCGCTATTCAAATCGCAGTGCCGCGCTCTGGGCCGCCTGCATCACGCGCTGGAGCGGCACGCCGTGCTCGCGGGCAAGGCGGGCGCAGTCCTCGTACTCGGGCGCTGCACGCTCGCTGCCGTCGGGCAGGGTGGCCACCTTGACGAACACCTCGCCCCATGGCGTCGTTACGCGCTCAAAGCGGCGTGGTAGGCAAACGCGCTCCATAACCTGGCGACGAATGCCGTTGGTCGTGGTTTCCAAGAAGATGATCGTCTGCAGGCGCTCGATATCCTCGTAGGTGCAGATTACCTGCAGCTGCCAGCCGGGGCGGCCTTTCTTACAATAGAGGGGCAGCCAGTGCACCTCGCGCGCACCCGCCTCGCGCAGGCGGTCGGCGGCGTAGGCGAGTACCTCAGGCGACGCGTCGTCGATGTCGCATTCCAGCTTGACGATGGTTTCGGGCGCATCGGTCTCGCGGGACAGCGGGGATGTGCTATCGCATGGCATACGGTCCGGCTCCTTTCCGCGCGGGCTCGTTTTGTTCATCCAAACGCTAGCACATCGGACGTGGCACAAGCGTGACTTTCGTCCGTCGCCGCCCTCGCCCCCATCCAAACGTGTACGTCAGCCTCCAAACATGTCATTATTTGTCGGTTTTGGAGGCTGACGTACACGTTTTGAGAGCAAGCGAGGCCGCACCACGCGCCGCGCAACCTTTCCAATCGATTTCGATCCCCGGCGTGCCCGGCGTGTTGAGAGCTGCGCCATTACAATGAAGCGGATTCGCTTGACGCAAAGGAGCCGCTATGCCCATGTGCCCGCTGGTCGATTGCCATACCCACACCTCGTTTTCGGACGGGCATGCCTCGTTTGAGGACAACGTCCGTGCCGCTGCTGCGGCCGGTTGCCGCGTCATGGTCTCGACCGACCATCTCACCCTGCCCGCCAGCATGGATGCTAACTGCGAGGTGCAGGTTACTGAGGGCGACCTCCCGGCGCATCGTCTGGCTTTTGAGGACGCTCGCAATCTTGCCGCTCAGATTGCGCCAGAACTCACCTTTATCTACGGTTTCGAATGCGATTGGTACGAGGGCTGCGAGCCTTTGGTTGAGCGCTGGTCCCAGGGCGCCGTCGTGCGCCTGGGCAGTGTGCACTGGATTGGCAACCCAGGCGATATCATGGCCGGTGCCGCGGGTACGGCGGGAACGGAGGACGTCGCTCGTCCCGATACGCCCGATTCGCGCTGCGGCTGGATCGACGATGACACCAACCTGCACGTTTGGGAAAACCTGGGGGTACGCGGCGTGTGGGAGCGCTATGTCGATGACTGGTGCCGCGCCTGCGAGAGCCCGCTCAACTTTGATGTGATGGCTCACCCCGACCTGGTCATGCGCTTTTCGAAGGAAGGCTTTGCGCCCGATTTTGACCCCGCACCGTTTTGGCAGCAGATGGCAGAGTGCGCGCACGATACGGGCCGCCGTGTTGAGGTCTCGACGGCCGCACCGCGCAAGGGCTTGGGCGACTACTACCCCGCAACCGGTCTTTTGCGCTGCTTTGCCCATGCCGAAGTGCCGATCACCTTTGGCTCGGACGCGCACCGCGCCTGCGATATCTGCTGGAACATCCGCGAGGCCCAGGCGCACGCCTACGACTGCGGTTATCGAACCTTCGACATCCCCCACGCCACCGGCGAATGGGAATCCACGCCCCTCGCCTAGCCATCTCTTCATAAGTTGCGGTGAAATAGGGATTGTTTTGCTTGATGAAGCGCTTAAACAGTCCCTATTTCACCGCAACTTCCATGACCCCGTCACACCAACAAAGACTGTCCCAAACGACTAGTGGCGGCGGGCGTTGAGTTCGCCGGCAAGCTCGTCGAGGGTGATACCGTAGCGCTCAAGGGTTACGAGCAGGTGGTAGACCAGGTCGCCGGCCTCGTAGCGGATGTGATCGTGATCGTTATCCTTGCAGGCCATGATCACCTCGCTCGACTCCTCGGCAAGCTTCTTGAGCAGCTCATCCTCGACGTCGGTCAGCAGACGCGCGGTATAGCTCTCCTGCGGCGATGCATCACGACGACCGTGAATCACCTCGGCCAGACCTGTCAGCGTCTCACCGATATTTCCATCCTGAATGTTTGCGGTGCGCACACCCATAGTTCAATCCTTTCTGGTGGCCGAGCGTCTAATCGAGCGCCCGCCCTACGCGAGTTTCTTAAAGAAGCAGGTACGGTTGCCGGTGTGGCAGGCCGGACCCGGCGAGTCGACCTTGACCAGCAGCGTATCGCTATCGCAGTCGGCCCAGAGCTCCTTGACCTCCTGCATGTTGCCGCTTGTCGCGCCCTTGTTCCAGAGCTCCTGGCGGCTGCGGCTCCAAAACCACGTGGTCCCGGTCTTGAGCGTCAGCCCCACCGATTCCTCGTTCATCCAAGCAACCATAAGCACCTCGCCGGTGTCATACTGCTGAACCACACAAGGAATCAACCCACGGGCGTCGTATTTCAGCTCGGTAGCATTTACCACCTCAGTCATCATTCCTCCCAAGTAATTACCGTGAACATCGCAGGTCGGCGAGGCTTGCCCAGGTGCCGCAGGTTGCCGCGAAAGAGGAGCGACGCGTACTTTGGTACGCGAGCGACGGTTTGAACGGCAAGATGCGGTGCCTGGACAAGCCGCAGCGAAGCCCGCAGCATTAGAAGTCCAACCTCACAGGAATACCTTGAGAGGCCATATACTCTTTGACTTCGCGAATGCTGAACGTCCCAAAGTGAAAGACGCTCGCCGCCAGTACGGCGTCGGCCTCTCCCTCGATCACACCCTCGGCAAAATGCTCGAGCGTGCCCACGCCGCCGCTTGCGATCACCGGAATCGGCACCGCGCGCGCCACGGCGCGGGTGAGCGCCAGGTCAAAGCCGGACTTGGTGCCGTCGCGATCCATGCTGGTCAGCAGGATCTCGCCGGCGCCGCGACGGGCCGCCTCCTCGGCCCACGCCACCGCGTCGATACCCGTGGCGTTGCGGCCTCCTGCGGTAAAGACTTCCCACTTGTCGGCACCGGATGCGCCGGGCAAACCGACGCGCTTGGCATCGATCGCCACGACCACGGCCTGGCTGCCAAACGCCGCGGCAGCCTGGCTAATCAACGACGGGTCGCGCACGGCCGCCGAGTTGAGCGACACCTTGTCGGCACCGGCAGCAACCATGGTGCGCATGCCCGCCAGGTCGCGGAAGCCGCCGCCCACGGTATAGGGAATGGCGAGCTCCTCGGCCGCATGCGCCGCCATCTCGATGGTCGTCGCGCGGTTGTCGCTTGTCGCGGTGATGTCCAAAAACACCACCTCGTCCGCACCCTCGCGGTCGTAGGCGCGCGCCAGCTCCACCGGATCGCCCGCATCGCGCAGGCTCACAAAGTTGACGCCCTTGACCACACGGCCGTCCTTGACGTCCAGACAGGGAATCACGCGTTTGGTAAGCATGGGCTACTCCTCCCCTCGGGCGGCGACCAGTGCCTGGGTCAGCGTAAAGTTGCTCTCGTAGAGCGCACGGCCGGTGATGGCACCTTCAATCGCGCCCTCACCCACCGCGGCAAGCGCGCGGATATCGTCGAGCGTCGAGATGCCGCCCGAAGCCACGACGGGAAAGCCCGCGACCTCGGCCACATGGCGATACGCCGCCACATCGATGCCCGTCTGCATGCCATCGCGCGCGATGTCGGTATACACCAGATGCTTAAAGCCCAGCTCGGAAAGCTGCGCCACGGCATCGTCGAGTGCCACGCCCGCGCCGTCGCGCCAGCCGTTCACCTTGACCTGGCCGTCGCGTGCGGCGATATCTGCCACCAGCAGCTCGCCAAAGCCGCGAGCCGCCACCTCGGCAAATCCCGGCTCGGTCACGATCACCGTGCCCAGCGCGATGCGACGCGCGCCATAGCCGGCAAGCTCGTCGATGCGTGCAAGCGAGCGAACGCCGCCGCCCACGTCCACGGACAGACCGTCGACGCCGCAGATAGCCTTTATCGCCGCCGAGTTGGCAGCGCACGCGTCCTCGTCCTCGCCAAAGGCAGCGGACAGGTCGACGACGTGCACCCAGCTCGTGCCCTGCTCGGCAAAGGAGCGGGCAACGGCCACGGGGTCGTCGGAATATACCTTGCAGCGGCTGCGGTCGCCGCGCTCCAGGCGCACGACCTTGCCGCCGATCAGATCGATTGCGGGAAACAGGATCATCGGCCGGCCTCCTCGACGATGTTGACGAAGTTCTTAAGGATGCGCTGACCCAGCGCGGAGGATTTCTCGGGATGGAACTGGCAGCCCCACACGTTGCCATGGCGCACGATGCACGGGAAGCTCCGCGTATAGTGCGTGCGCGCCAGCACATCGGCGGCATCGGCATCGTCGGCCACCGCATAGCTGTGGGTGAAGTACATGTTGGCGCCCTCGGCAAAACCGGCGAGCAGCGGATCGGCCGCACCGGCGGGCGTCATGTGCACCTGGTCCCAACCCACGTGCGGCACCTTCAGGCGGCTCGACTCCAGGCGCGTGCACGAGCCGCGCATAATACCCAGGCCATCGACCCAAGGACCGCCAGCCCGCTCGGAGGCGTTGCCGTCGGCGACCGCGCCCTCGTCCGCAGGCACGCCCTCGTTGCCGCGCTCAAAAAACAGCTGAAGGCCCAGGCAGATGCCGAGCAACGGAGTTCCGGCGGCAACGGCGTCGAGCACCGCGTCCGCCTCGCCGCCCTCGCGCATAAAGGCGACCGCGTCGTAAAACGCGCCCACGCCCGGGATGACCAGGCCGTCGGCGTTGCGGATCTGCTCCGGATCGTCCGACGTGCAGGCGGCGGCACCGGCGCGCGCAAGCCCGCGCGCAACGCTCGACAAGTTGCCCTTGTGGTAGTCGACCACCACGATCTTCGGTTCGCCCACGCGACCCTCCTTTTCCCCATTCAAAACCTGCCAAAAAGGGACAGGTTACAGTGAGCCCTTGGTGCTGGGAATGCCCTGCACGCGAGGGTCCAACTCACAGGCGCGGCGCATCGTGCGGCCCACGGCCTTAAAGGCAGCCTCGATAATGTGATGCGAGTTACCGCCCGCCAGCTCGCGCACGTGCAGCGTAAGTTTGGCATCGCGCGCAAAGGCGTAGAAGAACTCAACGGCCAGCTCGGTATCGAAGCTGCCCACGCGCTCAGTCGGCACGGGCAACTCGCAGTAGGCCTGCCCGCGGCCCGAAATATCAACAGCAGCCATCACGAGCGTCTCGTCCATGACAATCGCCGCGTCGGCAAAGCGTGTAATGCCCGCCTTGTCGCCCAGCGCCTGGCAAAACGCCTCGCCCAGCACAATGCCCGTGTCCTCGACGGTGTGATGCGCATCGACCTCGACGTCGCCCACCGCGTGCACCGTCAGATCGAACAGACCATGGCGGCCAAAAGCGTTGAGCATGTGGTCGAAAAACGGCACGCCGGTCGAGATATCGCACACGCCAGATCCGTCCAGGTCGAGCTTTACGACAATGTCGGTCTCGCCCGTCTTGCGGGTTACCTCGGCATAGCGGTCCATCTACATCTCCTCCTTCACCAGCGCGGCAAACGCAGCCAGCACCTCGTCGTTTTCCTGCGGGGTGCCCACGGTAATGCGCAGGCAGTCCGCGAGCCCCGGCGCGTAGCTAAAGTCGCGCACCAAAATCGAATACTCGTCGCGCAGACGCTCGCGCACGCGCGTGGCATGCGGCGTGCGCACGAGCACAAAGTTCGCCGCGCTCGGCCACGCCTCCACGGGCAGACCCTCGGCAGCCGTTGCGCGCAGGGCGCACAGTTCGCGCTCGCGCTCGGATGCAACCTGTGCCACCACGGGCGCGTACGCATCGCGGGCACGCACGCAGGCAAGCGCGGCGGCCTGGCTCAGCACATTGACCGAGTAGATCTGGCGAATCGCCGCAAACACATCGATGACCTCGGGCGCCGCAATCACATAGCCCAGACGCGTGCCGGCGGCGCCAAACGCCTTGGACAGCGTATGTAGAATCACCAGGTTGGGGTGCTCGGCGATAAGGCCTTGCGCCGTGGTGTCCGCGCCAAACGAATCGTCGGCAAACTCAACGTAGGCCTCGTCGACCATTACCATACCGGGGCACGCATCGCACAGCGCCGCGACAAAGTCGAGCGGCGCCACGTCGCCCGTGGGATTATTGGGCGAGGTCACGATCGCCAGATTGCACTCGGGAGCCGCCGCAAGCACCGCCGCCTGGTCGAGCTCAAAGGTCGCCGGGTCGCGCCACACGTCGCGCACCTCGGTCTGACAGAGCGATGCAAAGAACGCATACTCGCTAAAGCACGGCGGGCAGTTGAGCAGGGTCCGTCCCGCGCCGCCAAACGCCAGCAGGTAGTTATAGAGCAGCTCGTCGCCGCCGTTTCCCACGCAAATATTCTCACGCGCCACGCCATGCCAGGCAGCAAGCTCATCGCGCAGGTCGTTGGACATGGGATCGGGATAGCGGTTGAGCGGCGTGACAGCTAGGGCTGCATCGATTGCCTCGCGCACGCCGGCCGGCACGGGATAGGTGTTCTCGTTGGCCGAAAGATTGATGCGCGTGGGCGTAAAGTTGGGATCGTAGGGCTCAATATCGGCCAGGTAAGGCTGGACGAGTTCCTTCATGCGCGGCGTGAGTTCGGCCATGTTAAGCCTCCTCGCCGGTCGCGCCAGCGGAAGTCAGGTCCACGCCCTCGGCAACCGTCACGGTCGTATCGCCCGGCCAGGCGACCTTGGTCAGGTCGGTCGCGGCCAGAGACTCGGCACTCACGGCATCCTCGCCCTGCTCCAGCACACGGCGACGCAGAGCGGCGGAAAGCGCGTGCGCCCACAGGCCCTCGGCCTCGGCCAGGCGCTGCGTAGCGGGAGCATCGGAGAGCAGGCCTTCGGGCGTATAGCAAATGACACTCGAGCGCTTAACGAACTCTTCGACCGAAAGCGGGTTGGAGAACATGGCCGTGCCGCCGGTCGGCAGCGTGTGGTTGGGGCCGGCAACATAATCGCCAAGCGGCTCGGAGCTCCAAGCGCCCACAAAGATGGCGCCGGCGTTGCGAATGCCGCCAAGCAGGCCCATCGCGTCCTTGCAGTGCAGCTCAAGGTGCTCGGGCGCCACGGTGTTCACGGCCTCGACGGCGGCAGCCATATCGGCGGCCACCACGATGGTGCCTTCGTTGTCGAGCGAAGCGCGCGTAATCTCGGCACGCGGCGACTGCGCCACCAGGATGTCGATGCCGGCCTCGACCTCGCGCGCAAACTGCTCGTCGCAAGTCACCAGATAGCAGGCTGCCAGCGGATCGTGCTCGGCCTGGGCCATTAGGTCGGCCGCGACCACCATGGGCTTGGCCGTGGCATCGGCCAGCACGCAGACCTCGGACGGGCCGGCGACCATGTCGATTCCCACGTCGCCCGAGACAATCTGCTTGGCAGCGGCAACAAAAGCGTTACCCGGACCGGTGATCTTGTCGACACGCGGAATGGTCTCGGTACCGTACGCCAGCGCGGCCACGGCCTGAGCGCCGCCCACCATATAGATTTCGTCCACGCCGCCGAGCTTTGCCGCGGCGAGCGTGTAGGGGCTGATCAGGCCGTCCTTTTGCGGCGGCGTCACCATAACCACGCGCTTGACGCCGGCAACCTTGGCGGGAATGGCGTTCATGAGCACGGTGGAGGGATATTGCGCGCGGCCGCCCGGTACATAGATGCCGGCCGCCGCGAGCGGGGTCACCTTAACGCCGAGCATCGTGCCGTCCGCACGCGTGGTAAACCAGCTCTGCTCGACCTCGCGCTGGTGGAACTCGCGAATCTGGCGCGCGGCCTTCTCGAGCGCGGCGACAAAGGCCGGATCAAGACCTTCGAGCGCGGCATCGATCTGCTCTTGCGGCAAGCGGAAGCTCTGCAGCTCAACGCCGTCAAAACGCTGGCAGTAATCGCGCACCGCGGCATCGCCGTTGGCGCGCACGTTGACCACGATATCACGGGCGGCGTCGACGATGTTTTGCGGCAGCACGCCCTTGCGGTTGAGCTGGTTGGTAACGAGACGCTCACCGGGAGCAAGCTTGATGGTCTTCATATCGGTATCCCCTATCGGTCGAGGTTGCGTTTGAAAAACGAGAGGCCGGGCGGCGGCGCCAGTCGACCCGCAGCCCGGATATGGGGGCGCCCGTGCGTGCTCGCGCTATTGTGCCGAGCCCGCGACGGGCTCAAAATGCTTGTCCTTAACAGCAGCTGCCAAGCGATCGGCCAAGTTGCGTACGCGCGGATCCAGGCGCGCGGCACCTGGGTTGACGAAGAAGCGGGCCGTGCAGTCCATGATGCGGCCGGTGATGACCAGGTCGTTGTCGCGCAGGGTGGCGCCCGTGGCGGTAATGTCCACGATGCGGTCGGTCATGCCGACGATGGGTCCCAGCTCGATGTTGCCGTGCAGCGAAACGATATCGGCATTCACGCCGCGCTCGGCATACCAGGCGCTCGCGATGCGCGGGTACTTGGTGGCCACACGAAGCGACCCGCGGCGGGCGTAGTTGCGCTCGGCCTGGCCAGCGCGCCACGCGGGCTCTGCCTCGATAAACGTGCACAGGCCGTAGCCCAGGTCGACCAGCTGCAGCAGGTTGAGGTCGGCCTCGATGAGCGAGTCCCAACCGCAGATACCGCAATCGGCACCGCCGCAGCCCACAAAGGCGGGTGCGTCGCTGGGACGCACGATGACAAACTCGATATCTCCGACCGTGCCCTCGCCGGCACGTGTGTCGTGACCGCGCACGATCAGGTGACGGCCGGGGTCGCGCAGCTCAGAGACGTCCAGGCCCGCGGCCTCGAGCACGTCGAGCGTGTCAGCCTTAAGCGAGCCCTTGGGCACGGCGATGCGCAGCGGGCCCTCAGCGCCACGGCCCGCGGCGTGATCGCCGTCGGAAGCGGCATCCTCGGCCGAGGTGCGCGCGGCCTCCAGGCGCTCGAGCGAAAAGGCGAAGCCCGCCGCCGGCACCTCGATACCGTCGCCAAATGCGCCGGTAAAGATGGAGTCATAGCGTCCGCCCGAACCGACCGGATCGGGCAAGCCGCCGGCATAGGCCTTAAAGACCAGGCCCGTGTAGTAATCGAAAGAGTTCATGATAGAGAAGTCGAACGACAGCACCTGGGCGTCCTCGGGTACCAGGCCCTCAACCAGGGCACGCAGCTCGCGCGTCAGCGGCGCGACGATACCGGCGGCCTCCAGCAGCGCGTCCACGCGGTCGAGCACCTCGGCACCGCCGTGCAGACGCGGCAGCTCGCTAATGGCGGCCTTGACGGCCTCAGACTCGGCACTTTCCGCCACGCGGGCATCGAGGCCCACAAAGTCGTTGGCATGCACGCAGCGCAGGGCCTCGGCAGCCAGCTCACGATCCTCGCATACCGCGAGCAATTCCTTAAAAGGACGCACGCTGCCTGCGATAATGCGCGCATCGGGAAGCGCCAGCTCGCGTACGGCCTCCGCCACCAGCGAGACGATCTCGACATCGCCCGCGGTATCGCCCGCGCCGATAAGCTCAAAGCCCAGCTGCGTAAACTGACGCGAGCCACCGGCATTGCGCTGGCACTCGCGAACCACCGGCGCCTCGTAGCGAAGGCGCAGGGGCAGGTCGGCCGCGCGCATGCGGGTCGAAACCAGACGCACGATCGGCAGCGTGTTGTCGGGACGGACCACCAGCAGGCGGCCGTCGTCATCAAAGAGCTTAAACGGCGTGTCCGCAATGCGGCCGCCTTCCTCGAGCGAACCCTTGTCCTCGAGCAGCGGCGTCTCGACCGGAAGGTAATGATGCTCCCTAAAGCAGCCCTTCACCGTACATGCGATCTCCTCGCGCGCCTGAGCTTCCTCGGGCAATATGTCCCGGAATCCCCACGGTGTGGCCGTCATCTGGTGAGCCTCCTCATGCTGTGTTTCATATAGAGCAGAAGACCGGCATAGCTCCGCCGGTCTTCTGGGTACTTTAGCATACTAGAGTGTTTGCGGGGAGAATCGTCCTCCTCGGCTCACACCGTATTCATTTGGAAACATAGGGCGAGCGGTTAGCAGCAGTCTCTTGTCACAACGCAAAAAGGGCGCCCGCGCAAATGCGGACGCCCTTGTGCAGGGTCGAGATATCAACCAGCCAAGATATCGGACCCGTGACCAGCTCTTAGTAGTCGAACTGGTGGTAGTAGCGGCGGTACTTGAGGTTGTGCTTGGTGACCAGCTCGTAGTTGCGCGAGAGGCGGTCGGTGGTCAGCACGGACAGGATCCAGGGGGACACGATGACGCGGAAGTCGTCGTCCAGGCCCGGGATCGCGTACTCGGCGGTGTCGATGATGACGTAGTCCTCGTCGCCGGTCACGCCGCTGGTGAGGAAGGCGCGGACGCGCTCGTCGAGGGCGCGGCACTCGTCCTCTCCCATGAACAGGAACACCGGGACGCCGGGCTCGAGCAGCTCGAGCGTGCCGTGGAAGAAGTCGTGCGAGGTGATGTGGCGGATGCGCTTCCACTGCATCTCCTCGAGCAGGCACATGGAGTACAGGATGGTCTCGCCCCACAGCGCGCCCGAGCCGATGAACATGGTGTAGTCGGCCAGCGCGTACTTCCTGGCGAGCTCCTCGGCGCGCGGCTCGAAGCGCTTGCGGATGTCGAGCATGTCCTTCCAGACGTCCTTCGTCTGCTCGATGAACAGGTCGAACTTGGGGAAGCAGCCGCGGCGGTTGAGCAGGCGCAGGCCGAAGCAGTCGGCGAGGTAGTAGCCCTTCTCGCAGCCGCCGGCGCCGTGGTCGGAGGCCATCATGACGCAGTTCTCGGCGCCCACGGCCTGCCCGATCTTGCCCTCGGGGTTGGTCATGGCGAAGACGCGCACGCCCATCTCCCTCATCTTGCCGACGGCCTCGAGCACCTCGGGGGTGGTGCCGGACTCGGAGGCGGTCAGCACGACGGACCTGTCGGTCATGCGCTTGTGGCCCATGACGTTCCACTCGGCGGCGTGGATCAGGTAGACCTCGAGGTCGCGGTCGCCGAACTTGTTCATGAGGTACTCGAGCTGCATGAACTCGTCCCAGGTGCCGCCGACGCCCATCAGGAAGACGGCGTCGTAGCCCTCCTCGTGCACGCGGTCGGCCAGGGCGGTCATCCGCTTGCCGGCCTCGTAGACGTTCCTGCCGTCCTCGAGGTAGCCCTCCTGGTCGAAGTGCATGATCTCGATCTTCTCGGTCTCCTTCAT
>CABSMQ010000038.1:0-20452 GCA_902478965.1 uncultured Collinsella sp.
GATTTCTGCCTGTCTCGTGGGCTCGGAGATGTGTATAAGAGACAGGTTCCCCATATTATTGATGACGTCGACAGGCGGGGTGGTTCCCCGCGTACGTGCCATCTGAGTAACCGAGGGGAGGGCGCACATGGGAATGACTGGTGCATACGAGCGCAATCTCGATGCAAAAGGTCGTCTATCCCTGCCTGCACCCCTTCGCGAGGAGCTTGGAGAGCACGTTCGCGTGTTTAAAGCCCTGGATGTCGATGCTCTGTACGTGTTCTCTGCCGAGGCCTTCGATAAGTGGGTCGAAGGACTCTTCGCGGGTCGTGAGGGCCACGAGGGTTTTAACCCGCGTGACATTAATGACCAGAAGCTCATGAGGGCGATCAACAAGCGCACCACGTCGATGGACGTGGACAGCGCCGGTCGTATCGGTCTTTCCGAGTCTCTCCGCAAGCAGGCGAACCTCGACCGCGAGGTCACGGTTGTGGGCAACTACGACCACCTTGAGGTTTGGGATCGCGCCGCGGCCGATGAGGACGATGACGATGAGGCCCTGCTGGACCTCTTCTTCTCGTAAGGGCAAGGCACGGGTAACGGATGGAGCGTGGGATCTTGACACAAGAATATCGGCATGAACCTGTCATGCTCGGCGAAGTGCTTGAGTCGCTGCGGCTAAAGAGCGGCTCCGTTGTCTGCGATTGCACCCTTGGCGGTGCCGGCCATTCGGTAAAGATGGCCGCGCAGGTGGGGGAGACGGGCCTTTTGCTCGGCGTCGATCAGGACGACATGGCCCTCGAGGCCGCTGGCGCCCGTCTGGACCGCGAGGTTCCCGGAGTTCCGCACCAGCTGCTGAAGGGCAACTTCGGCGACTTGGACGAGCTGCTTTGCTCGGCCGAGGTGCCCGGGGTCGATGGCTTCCTGTTCGATTTGGGCGTTTCGTCACCGCAACTCGATATCCCTGGCAGGGGCTTTTCGTATAACGAGGACGCCCCATTGGACATGCGGATGGATCCGGGTAATAACACCTTAAACGCAGCTGAGGTCATCAACACCTATAACGAACACGACCTCGCCCGGATTCTACGCGTCTACGGCGAAGAGAAGTTTGCCTCGCAGATCGCGCGCGAGATCGTGCGCCGCCGCGAGCAAGAACCGATCGAAACCACCGGCCAATTTGTCGAGATCATCAAGGCGGGTATCCCGGCTGCCGCTCGTCGGCATGGCGGACACCCGGCCAAGAAAAGTTTCCAGGCCATTCGCATCGAGGTCAATCACGAGCTCGATGTGCTCGAACGAGGGCTTGATGCCGCCACCAGGTGGCTCAACCCGGGCGGACGTATCTGCGTCATCTCGTATCACTCGCTCGAGGACCGTATCGTAAAGAACCACTTTAAGGAGATGAGCCAGGGGTGCACGTGTCCGCCGGAGATTCCGGTGTGCGTGTGCGGCAACGTGCCGATACTCAAGGTCATCACCCGCAAACCCTTGGTTGCCCAGCCTGATGAGGTTGAGCGCAACCCTCGGGCGAGATCAGCCAAAATCCGCGTGGCGCAGCGTCTGTAGGCGCGACCGCGCGATATTGGACCTCCCGCTCGCACCATAAACGAAGTTTAAACACACTACCAACGTACTCGGGATGGGAGGCGGCATATCATGGGCTACAACACTTCAAGCGCAGCACTCGCCTATGATATGAACGCCATGCCCGCCTATCGTGAGACGCCGCAGGCCCCCGTTGCTCCCCGTGAGCAGCGCACGCCGCGCTTTGATGTCTACACGGGCGCGGGCCGTCAGGCAAACCAGGCGGTAAGCCCGGTTTTCATGAGCGTTCTTAAAACGTTTTGCATCATTGCGGCTATCTTCATGACGATCGGCGTCGCCCGCGTGGCACTCGCCGGCGTTACGGCCCAGGTGCTCAACAGCAACGCCGAGCTTACCAACACGCTCGAAAAGGCGACCGATGAGAGCTCCGACCTGGAGGTCATGCATTCGGTCTATGGCGCCGACACGCGCATTCGCGACCTTGCGGGCGCTTATGGCATGGTGGAGCCCAGCGAGAGCGTTACACTTGACTTTTCGCAGGATGCAGCCGCGGGCGCCAACGCGACCGCGACCGCTCAGTAGCAAGACGGTAGCTGAGTATGACAAATGACTATCGCCGCGGTTCCGATGGGGGCCGCGGTTCTGGACGTCCCTCGTCGCGGGGACGTTCTGGTTATCAAGGAACGGGTCGGCAATCTTACAACGCCGGGCGGTCCCGTGGCAACGACCCGGCGTCGCGACTTCGCGGCTCGGGCGGCCCTCAAGTGCATAACACCAGGTCGCGCAAGAGTTCGTCGACCGAATGGCTCACAGGCGCACCTCTGCCTCGCCGCAAGGCCGTCATGGGCTTCATCGGGCTTGGCTTGGGCTTGGGCGTCTTTCGCCTTGCCGACTATCAAATTGTCGAAGCCGATAAACTGCGCGAGCGTGCCGATGCGCGCCGCCTGCTTGCGCAGACCCTCTATGCCAAACGCGGCACCATCTACGACCGCAACGGCAACGTGTTGGCGTCGTCGGTCGAATGTCGCAACATCGCCGTGAACCCGCAGCTTGTCGAGGATGTTGACAAGACGGTGTCGGCGCTGGTCAAGGCAACTGGAATCGATAAAAAGACCTGCCGCAAGCTCGTTGAGTCCGATGGAACCTGGGTGTATATCAAGCGCCAGGTGGACGAAGACGATGTTGCGGCGCTGGAGAAGAAGAACCTGCCCGGCGTGCTTTTTGAGCAGGCCATGAAGCGCGTATATCCATACGGCAATCTGGCATCGCAGGTGCTGGGTGTAGTGAATGTAGACAACGATGGCTTGACGGGTCTCGAAAAGCAATACAACAAGCTTCTGACCGGCACGAACGGTTCTCTCGTACGCGAGCGCGCGAGGGACGGCAGCTATATTGCGGGCGGTGCCTATAAAAAGGTGGCTGCGGTCGACGGCGTTGATATCGTGACGACGCTCGACGTCAATATCCAGCGTGCGGCCGAGGATGCCCTGGCAGAGGCAGTTGAGAAGACTAAGGCCAAGAACGGCTCGGCGCTGGTCACCGATCCTACGACAGGCGAGATTTTGGCAGCCTGCTCGTACCCGACCTACGACCAGACCGATCTGGAGAATGCCAAGACCGAGGATATGAATCTGCGCCTGGTCACCGACGCCTACGAGCCCGGCTCGGTCTTTAAGACGCTCGTGGCGGGCGCCGGCTTCGACTTGGGCGTCGTGCGATCGAGTACGTCGTTTGAGGTGCCGGCGAGCATCAAGGTGGGCGACGATACCGTCACCGATGCCGACAAGCGCGACTATGCCATGACCATGGATGTGCGCGAGATGATGCGCCGTTCGTCCAACGTGGGCTTTGTCCTAGTGGGGCGCAAGATCGGTGCCGACGACTTTGCCGCCTATGTGGACAAGTGGGGCATCGGTCACAGCTCGGGTGTCGATTTTCCGGGAGAGAGCCTGGGTATCGTCAAGGAGCGTGACCAGTATGACGGCGCCACGCTGGGCTCGATGAGCTTTGGACAGGCACTGTCCGTCTCGCCGATTGAGATCGCACGTGCCGTGGGCGGCATCGCCAACGGCGGCGTGATGATGACACCGCACTTCTATAAGTCCAGCAAAGGCGACGAGAAGGACTGGGGCGAAGGCGAGCGCGCGATTTCGGAGGACGCCGCATCCCAGGTGACATCGTGCATGCAGACGGTCGTGTCCGAGGGAACGGGCGTTGGCGGCGCGGTTGACGGCTATGACGTGGCGGGTAAGACCGGTACGGCCGAACGTGCCGACGAGAACGGCGGCTACCTCAAGGAGAACTACATGTCGTCCTTTATGGGCTTTGCACCGGCACAATCGCCCAAGGTGCTGTGCTATATCACGCTCGACGGAACGCCGAGCGGCTCAGATGCCGCTGCGGTGCCGTTCCAGTCCATTATGGCCAACGCGCTCGACGTGCTGGGTATCCCGCACACGAAGTAGGGGGTTACAATCTTTGGGGCGTGGTTTGTTGTCCCATATGAGGGTGTTCACATGCCCTGCACCACGCATGCGCGGCGCTGGGATACAATACGCCGATAGCATTATTAGGTTTACAGGGGAGCTGCAATGATAGAGATCGCCGTCAACAACCTCGCGGCCGCAACAGGGGCCCGAACCGTGACGGGAGAAGCCGATCGGGTATGCCGCGGGTGCGTTATCGACTCGCGCCAGGTCGAGGAAGGGACGATTTTCGTCGCCTTTCCCGGTGAAAACGTCGACGGCAATGATTTTGCTTCCCGTGCCGTCCAGTCGGGTGCCGGCGCCGTCGTGATGACGCGTGAGCCCGAGGCCGAGCTGGTCTCGCTGGCGCAGGACAAAGGATGCGCCATCCTGCTGACCGATGATCCCGAGGAGTTTCTGCTGCGTTTGGCGCACGCGTATCGCCTGGAGCTTGGCTGCCTGGTCGTTGGCATTACCGGTTCCATCGGCAAGACGACGACCAAGGACGTGCTCGCCGCCGTGCTCGCCAAGCGCTATCGTGTCTGGGCCACCAAGGGCAATTTCAATAACCTGATCGGCATGCCGCTCACGGTGCTTTCCGCTCCGGCCGATACCGAGGTCCTGGTGCTCGAGATGGGCATGAACCATTTCCACGAGATCGAGCGCCTTTCCCAGTCCGCCAATCCCAACTTTGCCATCGTGAGCAAGATCGGCACCTCTCACATCGGCATTTTGGGCAGCCGCGAGAACATCGCCCGCGCTAAGGCCGAGATTGTCCAGGGTATGCGCGCCGCCGGCGACTTCTTGCCGCTGCTGGTTTTGGGCGGTGAGGACGACTTTACGCCGTTCATTCGCGATACGTTCGCCCAGCCTGCTGGTATCGATGTGATGCTGGCCGGCGTCTCGGACGATGATGAGGTCCGTGCCCGCGACATTCGTGTTGATGACGAGGGCCGTCCGGTCTTTACGCTCGATTTTGGCCAGGGTGAGACGACCGATACCATGCTTGCCATCCCCGGCGTGCAGTCCGTCCCAAATGCCGTTAAGGCCGCCGCAGTTGCCTATCGCCTGGGCGTGACGCCCGAGCAGATCGATGCTGCCTTTAGAGGCCTCACGATCACCGGTCACCGCCAGGAGATCAAGCGCGCCAAGAGCGGTGCCCGCGTCATTGACGATTCCTATAACGCCAGCGCCGAATCCATGGCTGCTGGTCTCGATCTACTGTGCTCGCTTTCGTGCACGGGGTCTCGCATGGCGATCCTGGGCGAGATGGGCGAGATGGGCGATGAGGCTCCTCGCATGCATGAGCTCGTGGGCGCCTATGCCGCCGCCAAGAAGCTCGACATGCTGGCGTGCGTGGGTGGTGAGCTGGCCCAGCTTATGGCCGATGCCGCGCGCATGATGGGTATGGACGAGGACCGCATCCAGGTGTTCTCCGATTATCGGCAGGTGCTCGACCGCATGCGCGGCGCGCTTGAAAAACATGATGTTGTACTGGTCAAGGGTTCCCGCTTTGTTGAGCTCGACCGCTTTGTGGAAGGTGTGTGCTAGCCCATGTTCGGCAATCCCTCGTATCCAACGTATCAGGCTTTTTTGGGGCTTGGCATCGCCGCTGCCATTGCGCTGCTGCTCATGCCGTGGTGGATCAAGCTGCTCAAGGTCGAGGGTATCGGCCAGCAGGTTCGTGCCGACGGCCCCAAACGTCATTTGGTTAAGCAGGGAACGCCCACCATGGGTGGCGTTGTCATCCTCGTCGCGATCTCGCTGACCTGCCTGCTGATGGGCAAGCTCACCACCGAGCTCGTGCTCGTGCTGCTCGCCACGCTGGCGACCGGCGTGCTGGGCCTGATCGACGACCTGACCTCCGTTACGCATGGGCGCTCGCTCGGTCTGACGCCTCATGCCAAGATGATCGGCCTAACCATTATCTGTGTCACCTTTACGGTACTTGCCGTTAACTGGTGCGGCGTCGCCCCCGAGATTCGTTTTCCCGGCGGCCTGACGATTGACCTTGGCGTGCTTTCGACCACCATCTGCGGCCTTTCGTTCCCGTGGCTCTACATTGTCTTTTGCTGGCTGATGATCGCCGGTCTTTCTAATGCCGTGAACCTGACCGATGGCCTTGACGGTCTTGCTGGCGGCACCTCCATGATCGCCATGCTCGCCATGGCTGGCATGGCGTTTTTGCACGGAGACGTGAACCTGTCCATCTTCTGCACCGCGTGTGCCGGTGCCTGCTTGGGCTTTCTGTGGTTCAACTGCTATCCGGCGAGCATCTTTATGGGCGATACCGGCTCGCTTGCCCTGGGCGCCGCGTTTGCCTGCACGTCCATCATGACCAACACCGAGGTCGTCTCCCTCATCATCGGCGGCCTGTTTATCGTTGAGACCCTGTCGGTCATGATTCAGGTTGTCTACTTCCACTTTACGCACAAGCGCGTCTTCCTTATGGCGCCCATCCATCATCATTTCGAAAAGAAGGGCTGGGCCGAGACCAAGGTCGTCATCCGTTTTTGGATTATCGCTGCTGCCTTTGGTGCCGTTGGCCTTGCCCTGTTCTTCCAGTTGGGATAGTGGTCTTTCATGCCTCTTGCTGATGTCTTTAGCCTGCTCGTTTTGGGTCAGGGCAAATCCGGTCTCGATGTCGCCCGCTGGGCGCTGGCACATCCCGAGCGCGTAAGTGCCGTTACCGTGTATGGCGGTGGCACCTCTGAGCCCAATGACGCCACGCGTGCGCTCGAGGCTGCTGGTGCGTCGTTTGTCTATGGGACCGAACAGGTCGAGGGCGCCTATGACGTATGCGTGACGTGCCCGGGCATCTCGGAGTTCTCGGGCTTCTTTAAGGCCGGGCGCGAGCGTGCCGCCCAGATTATGGGTGAGCCCGAGTTTGCCTATCGCCTGTCGCCCGATAACTGGATTGCCATCACGGGCACCAACGGCAAGACGACCACCACGTCGCTGACTGATTATCTGCTTAAGGCTGCCGGCGAGGCCGGCGTTGCTGTCGGCAACATCGGCGAGCCGCCGGTCAACGAGATTGACGGCCGAGCCCACAACGAGTGGTTTGTGGCTGAGCTCTCGAGCTATCAGATTGCTACGACAACCGAGCTCCACCCCCGCGTGGCGGTGCTGCTCAACATCACTCCCGACCACTTGGGCTGGCATAAGAGCCATAAGAACTATGCACTTGCCAAGATCAAACTGTTTGACAATATGGTCGATGACGATCTGGTGGTTGTCGACGTCGAAGACGCCGGCATTCACGAGTTCGATGAGTACATCTATACGCCGGGTCGTCGCATCTGCAAGGTTGCCTTTGACGAGCCTGAGGGCGAGGATGCCGCCTTTGTGCGCGACGGCAAGATGATCGTGCGTCTGAAGGGTGTCGAGACCCCGCTCATCGCTACATCCGAGCTCAAGATCTCGGGCCATCACAATGTTATCAATGCCCTGTGCGCTGCCACGGCTGCCTTGGCTGTCGGTGCCGATGTCGATGGTGTCTGCCGCGGTCTTGCCTCGTTCCAGCCGCTCGAGCACCGCGTGGAGCCGTGTGGCGAGATTGACGGCGTGCGCTACGTCAACGATTCCAAGGCGACCAACACCGATGCGGTCGAGAAGGCGCTGACGGCATTTCCCGATGACGATGTGATCTTGCTGCTCGGCGGCCACGATAAGGGCACGCCGCTCACGGACTTCGCGCGCGTCGTTATGGACAACGTGCGCTCGGTCGTCTGCTTTGGCGATGCGCGCGAGCGCTTCACCGCCGCTATGGACGAGGCCGATGTCGATGGCGATGTGGATATCGCCCAGGCGGATGACCTACGCGACGCCGTGGACGTTGCCCGTTCGTTGTCGAGCCGTGGCGACGTGATCTTACTTTCACCTGCCTGCTCTTCGTTCGATGAGTTCTCGGGCTATGAGGAGCGCGGCCGCGTGTTTAAGGACTACGTGGCCCAGCTTGCCGCTGCGGCGAAATCACAAATGGAATAGGGGTTGCGGTGAGAGAGGAGAGCCCCCGACAAGGTATGAGGAGGCCCGACTCGGACCGTGCTTCCTCACGTCGCACCACACCGCGTTCCGGCCGCGGCGGGCAGTCGTTTAGCGAACGCTATATTGCCGGCGTTCCCGCCCGTATCATGCGCCCCCGTTTGATATTCATGGCCTGCTTGTTTACCTTGGTATGCTTTGGCCTGCTGATGGTGTACTCGGCGTCTTCGGTCGAGGCGCTGCACGAGAATGGCTCGGCGACGTTTTTTCTGGGTCGACAGGCCGCGTTTGCCGTGGTCGGTGTTCTGGCGCTGATTGCCATCGTGCGCGTTTTGCCGGACAGCTGGTTTGGGGAGGATGTGCTCAGGATCTTTCTTATCGGCATGATAGGGCTACTGCTTCTGGTGTTCTTGGTGGGCAGCGGCAGCCGCGGCGCCACGCGCTGGCTCAACATCGCCGGCATTCAGTTCCAGCCTTCCGAGTTTTTAAAGCCATTTGCCATTGCGTATTCGGCCATCATGCTTGATCGCTTCTTTTCGCCCGGTGGCAACATCAACGAATTCCTTCGCAAGATGGGCATCTACCTTGGCATTTCGCTCTTTCTGATCTTTATCCAGCCCGATTTCGGTACTGTCCTGATCATCCTGTTGACCCTCATGTGCATGGCGTTGTTTGCGGGTCTCGACCCCAGATTTATCATCGGCGTGCTAATCTTCGGCATTCTCGTGATCGTGATTGCGCTTGTCGCAGAGCCGTACCGTATGGTGCGTATTCAGGTTGCCTTGAACCCTTGGGCCGACGAGTATGGTGACGGCTATCAGGCCACGCTTGCCATCATGGCCTTTGCCTCGGGCGGTCTGTTCGGCCGTGGCATCGGCAACTCAACCATGAAGTACTCGTATCTGCCCGAGGCACACAACGACTACATCTTGGCCATCATTGGCGAGGAAGTCGGTTTTGTCGGAACCGTGCTGTTCTTCTTGGTGTTTGCGATGCTGATCTACTCGGCGTTTCGCATTGCCGAGCAGGCGACCGATCGTCGGGGCGCGCTCATGGCGTCTGGCTCCGCAGTCATTCTCGCGGTGCAGTTTTTGATTAACGCGCTGGGCATCCTCAACGTATTTCCCATGACGGGCAAACCGTTGCCGTTTATTAGCTACGGCGGTTCGTCGATTATTGTGTCGCTCATGCTTGCCGGGTTGATCCTGCGCGTTTCGTACGAGAGCGCCCGCCGCGATGAGTATGACCGCCGCCGTGAGAGCTTTGCCGTTATGGATGAGAGCACCGCCGGCGTGCCCCACGTGCGCGGCGAGCGATCTTCGCGTAACGGTTTTACCGTCCTGGATGGCTCTGCGACCGAGCCGGCAGCCCGCCCGCGTCAGCGAACGGCGCCGCAAGGTCGTCCTCAGCGCTCCAGCCCTCGCAATGCGGGCGGCGGATATAATCGAATCGATTTGAACTCGGACCCGTCGGCGCGTCTGCGCACCGACGACCAGGGACCGCGTGTACGAAGGGACTACCATGACCGATAAGATGACCGTTGCTATTGCAGCCGGCGGTACGGCAGGACACATCAACCCCGCGCTCGCCTTGGCCGAAGAGCTGCGTGATCGTGGCCACCACGTTGTGTTCGTGGGCCAGTCGCGCAAGCTCGAGGGTCGTCTGGTCCCTGAGGCTGGGTTTGATTTTGTGCCCATTACGGTCACGGGCTTCGACCGCTCCCGTCCTTGGACGGCGCTGACCTCGCTATGGCGTGTCAACAAGGCCAAGCGTGCGCTCGCCAGTCATTTCTCAAAGGTCGGCAAGCCCGATGCCGCCATCGGTTTTGGTGCCTATGTCGAGGTTCCGCTGCTGGGGTGGTGCAAGGGCGCGGGTGTTCCGTATCTGCTGCATGAGCAGAACTCTGTTCCGGGCCTGGCCAACAAGATGATGAACTCCCACGCCGCCCGCGTGTGCATCTCGGTGCCGGCAGCGCGCTCGGTCTTTGAACGCGAAGGTGACCCTGACCACGTGCTCATGACCGGCAACCCCGTACGTCGCTCGGTGATCGAGGGCGATCGCGCTCGCGGCCGCAAGGCACTTGGCGTTCCCGAGGACGCTACGCTGCTGCTCGTCTTTGGCGGTTCACTTGGCGCCCAGCACCTCAACGAGCGCGTGGTCTCGCTCAAAAACGAGCTGCTTTCGCGCAAGAACCTCTATGTGTTGCATTCGACGGGTGCCGACGGCTTTGAGGAGACCGAGAGCGCTTTGGCGCTGACGCCCGAGGAGGCGAAGCGTTACCGCGTCCAGCCTTACATCGACAACATGGGCGATATGCTGGCTGCTGCCGATTTGGTGCTCTCGCGTTCGGGCGCATCGAGCGTGGCCGAGATCGCTGCACTCGCCGTGCCTTCGGTGCTCGTGCCGTACCCGCATGCGACGGCCGACCACCAAACCACCAATGCCCGGTATCTGGTCGACGCCGGGGCCGGTGTGCTCTGCGCCGATGCCGATATCGACGGTTCTGCCTTTGCCGATGAACTGCTGCACCTGGTCGATGACGCGGCGGCGCGCGACGCCATGCGTCAGGCGGCGCGTGGTCTGGCCCAGGATAGGGCCGCCGCTCTTCTGGCGGATGCGGTAGAGGGTTTGCGTTAGTTAGACGGGATATCGTCGGTCGCCCTCGCGCTGATGCGGTAGGTGCGGTACAGTTAACGGGTTACAGGCAGTGTTTACGCAAGGAGTACACGAGCACATGGCTGATTCCCAGACTGCAACCTCCGCGCCCGAGTTTAAGAGCGCCCACTTTATCGGTATCGGCGGCGCCGGCATGAGCGGCATCGCCCTCGTTCTGCACGAGCGCGGTTATGCCGTTACCGGCTCCGACCTTAAGACGTCACGTTATATCCGCCAGCTTACCCGCGCTGGTGTGAAGGTGCATGTGGGCCATGAGGCCGCCACGATCGACGAGGTCAAGCCCGACGTGGTTGTTGTCTCCACCGCTATTCCGGAGTCCAACCCCGAGCTCGTGCGCGCTCGCGAGCTTGGTATTCCCGTGTGGCCCCGTGCCAAGATGCTCTCTGCTTTGGGCCACGGCTACACCACCGTCGCTGTTGCCGGCACGCATGGCAAGACCACCACGTCTTCGATGTGCGCCACCATGCTCGACCGCATGGGTCTGGATCCGAGCTTCCTGATCGGTGGCATCGTCGAGGGCTATGACACGAACGGCAAGAACGGCTCGGGCGACTACTTTGTCGCCGAGGCCGACGAGTCCGACAGCTCCTTCCTGTTCCTGGACCCCAACGTGGTCATTGTGACCAACGTCGAGGCCGATCACCTCGATCACTACTCGGGTATCGAGGAGATCGAGGCGACTTTCGCCAAATTCATGAGCCTGGTGGGCGAGGACGGCACCGTCATCGTCTGCGGTGAGGACCCGCATCTGGTCGAGCTCGCCAAGTCGACCGGTCGACGCGTGCTTTCCTACGGCTTTGCCGAGAGCAACGACATCGTCTGCATGCACCCGGATGTCAAGGGCATCCAGAGCGACTTTATCGTTCGCTTTGAGGACGGCACTGAGCACGCTGTGGAGATCAAGAGCAATCCCGGTCGCCACAACATGCTCAACGCCACGGCGGTGCTCACCGTCGCCCATGTCCTGGGCCTTGACATCGACGCCGCCGCCAAGGCGCTCTCGAGCTTTGAGGGCGTCCGCCGTCGCTTTACCCACGTGGGCGATATCGATGGCATCACCGTGGTCGATGATTACGGCCATCACCCCACCGAGATCAAGGCGACGCTTGCTGCCGCTTCGTCGCTGGGCTACAAGCACGTCGACGTCGTGTTCCAGCCGCATCGCTATTCGCGCCTGCAGGCCCTGTGCGACGACTTTGCCGATGCATTTGCCAATGCCGATAAACTGCTGCTGATTGATGTGTTCTCGGCTGGCGAGATGCCCATTCCGGGTGTCACCTCTAAGATGCTCGCCGATACCGTGCGCGCCAAGCATCCTGGCAAGGAGGTCGTGTACTGCTCCAGCCGTCTTGAGCTCAATCAGGAGCTCGAGCAGATGGTGGGCGAGGGCGACTTGCTGCTCACAATGGGTGCCGGTGACGTTACGACCGTCGGTCCCGAGTTTATCGAGTATCTGACTGCCAAGAAAGACGCTTAAGTCTAATGGGTCTGTTTAACGCCGTCATGGCGCTCTCGGGCATGATCGACACGGATGTGATCGAGGACGAGCGCCTTGCGCGTCATACGAGCTATCGTATCGGCGGCAAGGCCGACCTCTTTGTGACGTGCCATAGCTATCATGCCCTCCGCCGCGCCGTGGCGGTGCTCGATCGCGAGCAGGTGCCGTGGGTCATCATCGGCAAGGGCTCCAATCTGCTGGTTGCCGATGGCGGTTATCGCGGTGCCGTCATTTCGCTCGGACGTGAGTTTCAGCGCACGTTTGTTGCCGATGACGGTTGTACGCTGACGGTCGGTGCGGGCGTGATGTTTGCGCGCCTGGTCAACGATGCCCTGTCGCGTAGCCTCTCGGGCCTTGAGTTTGCCGTTGGCATCCCTGGCTCGGTTGGCGGTGCGATATCTATGAATGCAGGCACACGGACCGAGTGGATTGGCTCGCTGGTTGAGGATGTCGTAACGTTTGACCCGGCATCCGGTATCAAGCATTATGCGGGGTCCGAGATCACTTGGGGCTACCGCGAATGTAGCCTTCCCCGCAATGAGATTATCCTCGAGTGCGTGCTCAAGCTTAAACCGGCGCCCAAGGCCGACATTCGCGAGCGCATGGAGCGGTACCTGACGAGGCGCAAGCGTACGCAGCCCATGGGTCGCGCATCCTGCGGGTCGGTCTTTCGCAACCCGCCCGATGCGAGTGTGGGCAAGCTTATCGAGGATTGTGGATTAAAGGGTTTTTCGATTGGCGGCGCGGAAGTTTCGCCCGTTCACGCTAATTTTATCGTTAATAACGGAACCGCCTCGGCCGATGACGTTGCCGCGGTTATCAGATATGTGCACGGAAAGGTGAGGGAGGCGTATGGCATCGAGCTCAGACCGGAAGTTAAATTCCTCGGCTTCTAGAGCATCGAAACCCACCTTCCGCCGCGCCGGAGGGCGTTCCGGCGCGCCTGCCAAACCTCAACGCAATACCGTCGCGCACTCTAAGTCTGTCGGGCATGCTCGACAGACCAGTCGTCCGGTCGTCGGCTCGCAGCTCGGTAATCGTCCGGCCGCAAAAAAGTCCTCGCGTCCCTCGGTGACGTCAAAGCCTGTTATGGGCGCCAAACCTGCCCGTCCCATGGCAACTCCTAAGCCCTCGACAGGAACTAAGGCGGCGCGTCCGGGTCGCACGCTGGGCGCATCGAAACCGCGCTCGCTGACATCGGTGCCGGTTACCGCCAAGAAGCCTTCGGGTAAAAAAGGCGTCAACCCGTTGTCTTCACTTAGGTCGATGGCAAATAAAACATCAGACGCCGCTTCTGTCGTTACAGGCAAAGGCAAAATCGTGGGCGGCGTTCTGGCCGTCTTGGCCGTGCTCGTCATCGTTGCCATCGTGGTGATCAACTCTGGATTGTTTACTGCCACTGATATTCAGATTCAAGGCAGCGAGCATGTGACGAAGCACGATGCTATCCAGCTGATCGATTTGCCCGAGGGAACGTCGCTTTTTAACGTCGATCCCGACCAGATTACCGAGGACCTCAAGCAGAACCCGTGGGTCTCGGGCGTGGATGTCCAGCGTCAGTTCCCGCATACGCTCATCATTACGCCTATGGAGCGTAAGGTCATCGCAATTGCCTATATCAGCTCCGATGACCTTGCCTGGGCCATCGGGGATGATGACACCTGGATCGCCCCGCTGTCGACGTCGGTCGAAGTGGATGACCAGGGCAACGTCATCACGACGGGGCAGGGCTCAAATACCCTGACCGGCATTGATGCCGCGCTGGCGCTCGCTAAGCACTATGGCGCGGTGTTGTTGACTGATGTCTCGGCGGATGTCGCTCCGGTTTCCGGCCAGGCGGTGAGCTCCAAGGCCGTTAAGGCTGGCTTGGATTATGTGCGTGGTTTTTCGAGCGAGTTCTTGGGACAAGTCAAGGATATTTCCACGCCTTCGGTCGAAGCCATCTCGGCAAACCTCAATAACGGCATTGAGGTGTCGCTGGGCGATTCGAACGATATCGTCAAGAAGGAGCGCGTAGTCACCAAGCTGCTTTCGCAGGTAGAGGGCGTAACGTATATCAATGTGCGTTCTCCGGGTAACTATACATTTAGGAACGCTCCGACCTCGTAGCGCTGGTTGATGCTTTGTTGAGGGGCCATACCACGCCGTTTATCTGGTTTGTTTGGTTTTCACGGTCAATTATTTGACTGATACGTTCATAATGTGCAAACATAATACGGTTTACCTTTGCATTTACTTTCAACCTGAAGGTTAATGTGCGCAGGGGTCGACCCATGCTATGGCTATAACCTTTGTTCGGAGGACCGACATGCACGAGACAGAGATCAACAACTACCTTGCCGTCATTAAGGTGGTCGGCGTCGGCGGCGGCGGTACCAACGCGGTCAATCGAATGATCGAAGAGGGCATCCGCGGCGTCGAGTTTGTTGCCATCAACACCGATGCTCAGGCACTCGCGATCTCTGATGCCGATATCAAGGTGCACATCGGTACCGACCTTACCCGCGGCCTGGGCGCCGGCGCCAACCCCGAGGTTGGCCGCAAGGCTGCCGATGAGTCCCGCGACGACATTGCCGAGGCGCTCGCTGGCGCCGACATGGTGTTCATCACCTGCGGCGAGGGCGGTGGCACCGGTACCGGCGCTGCTCCCATCGTTGCCGATATCGCGATGAACGAGGTCGGTGCGCTGACCGTCGCCGTCGTGACCAAGCCCTTCACCTTCGAGGGCCGCAAGCGCAAGAAGAGCGCCGAGGAGGGCATTAAGACCCTCTCCGATTGCGTCGACACCATGATCGTCATCCCTAACGATAAGCTGCTCGACATCGCCGAGAAGAAGACCACCATGCTCGAGGCCTTCGCGATTGCCGATGGCGTCCTTTCCCAGGGCACCCAGGGCATCACCGACCTCATCACCGTCCCCGGTATCATCAACCTGGACTTCGCCGATGTTAAGACCATCATGAAGCAGGCCGGTACTGCCATGATGGGTATCGGTACCTCTTCTGGGGATACCCGTGCCGTCGATGCTGCCCAGCAGGCCATCTCCAGCCCGCTGCTCGAGAGCTCCATCGATGGTGCCACGCGCGTGCTGCTCTCCATCGCCGGTTCCAAGGACCTGGGCATCCAAGAGATCAGCGACGCCGCCGACGTTGTCGCCAATGCCGTCGATCCCGAGGCCAACATCATCTTCGGTACCGTTGTCGACGAGTCCCTGGGCGACCAGGTGCGTATCACCGTCATCGCTACGGGCTTCTCCGACTCCAACGTCAACCGCCAGGACGAGCTCTTTGCTGCTCAGCAGTCTCAGAGCAAGGCCGCTGCCTCCGCTGAGCCGCAACGCACCGCTCCGGCCACCAGTCCGGCTCAGGCCGCTCCGACCCGCAACGTTGGTGGCACCGAGCTTCCTAACTTCGGCAACGATCAGTTCGAGCTTCCCGACTTCCTGAAGCGCGGTAGCTTCTAAGTCGTTCTTTGCATTGTTGTGCACAGGGGCGTGTCCGTATGGACGCGCCCTTTTTATTTCGACTTTGTAAACTAGAACCTCCAATCTCTTTACGTTCCCTTTACGATTGCCTCCAGCGCAGCAGGTATCCTTTTAGAGAAGTATGACAGCCGTATAAACGCGGGCTGTAGCGGCGATGCCGCGGTACTTGTGTTATTAGGAGGCTTTAGTATGGCAGCACGTGCGGACAAAGTTTCGCGTGTCGACCATGATGGAGTTACGTTGGTGGAGGGCGCGACATCCGATGTTCGCTTTGCCTTCACCGAGCGCGCCGGTGGCGTTTCCGAAGATGCGTACTCCTCACTCAACTTGGGCTCGCATGTTGGCGATGACCCCTTTGCTGTTCAAGAAAATCGTCGTCGTGCGCTCGAGGCTATGGGTGCCGCCGAGTGCGAGCACAACCTGCTCGTTCCCAATCAGGTCCATGGTGATCATATCGTTGCGGTGACCTCGAACGGCGCCGATGACCTTGAGGACGTTCGCGAGCAGATTGCCGAGGGCTGTGATGCCATCGTCTGCACGGCGCATAACGTGCCCGTGCTGCTCTGCTTTGCCGACTGCGTTCCCGTGGTGCTGGTGGCCCCCGGCGGATTTGCCGTGGTGCACTCCGGTTGGAAGGGCACGATTGCACGTATTTCCGCCAAGGCGTGCCAGGCGCTTTGCGATGCTGCCGGTTGCGATGCGAGCGACGTTTCCGCCTATATCGGCCCCCATATCTTGGGTGACGAATATGAGGTATCCCAGGAACTTATGGATCGCTTTGCCGCCGAGTTCTCTTGCATCGATGCGAATACCTCTCGCATGCTTGATCTTTCCGCTGCCATTCGCGAGGCGCTGGCAGATGTCGGTGTCGACGCGGATAATATCGTGGATACCCAGCTTTCGACCGTGCGTCAGAACGACCGCTTTTATTCCTACCGTAACGAGGACGGCACCTGTGGGCGCCATGCTGCGATCGGCGTGATGCTATGAGAAAGATCGTATCGGTCCTGAGCGCCGCTGTGCTTACGCTTACGCTGTGCGCCTGTTCTTCGGGATCTTCTACCTCTTCCATTACCGTGGCCGGCTCCACGACCTGCCTTCCTATCGCCGAGATTGCGGCCGAGGGCTTTAAGGAGGAGACCGGCATCGACGTGCTCGTTTCCGGTTTGGGTTCTTCCGCTGGGATCGAGGCCGTCAGCGCCGGCACGGCCGATATCGCCAGCTCCTCCCGTGGACTCAATGCCGACGAACAGGATCTGGGCCTGACTCCCATCGTCATTGCCCACGACGGTATTGCGGTCATCGTGAACGACGACAACCCCGTCGATAACCTCTCGACCGAGCAGCTCCGCGATATCTACGCCGGCAAGATTACCAATTGGAAAGAGGTCGGTGGCGAGGACCTGAGGATTCAGGTCATCAACCGAGACGAGGCGTCCGGTACGCGCGAGGCCTTCCGTACCATCGTGATGGATGGCACGCCGTTCGATCGCCGCTCGGCTGTTCTTTCGGGTACGGGCCAGGTGCGCGACGTGGTATCTCGTTCGCGTGGGGCCATCGGCTACATTTCGCTGGGCTTCGTCGATAGCCTCAACGCCAAGACCTCGGTCAAGGCTGTCTCGGTCAATCATGTTGAGGCGTCCGAGAAGACGGTCGCGAGTGGCGGCTATCCCATCTCGCGCGACCTTTACTTCTTTGTGAAGGGTGCGCCTTCGCAGCAGGCGCAGGATTACATCGACTACGTGACGTCCGAAAAGATGGACAAGCAGATTCGCGAGGCGGGCTTTATTCCCGTCACCAACGACGAGAAGGGGAGTGAGTAGCATGGAAGCACAGGAAAACTCCCAGACTGAGCAGAATGCTCAGGCACCCAAGAAGCGCGAGCTGGCGCTCGTATCGCGCAGTACCTATATCAAGGAGAAGGCGCTGCAGTGGATCTTCTTTGCCTGCGCGTTCTTGGCGGTCGTTACCGTCATCCTGATTTTTGTCTTTACCACGTACTCGGCGCTGCCCGTCTTTACCGACATCGGTCTGGCGGACTTCTTTAGCTTTACGTGGGCGCCCTCTGAGGGCCACTACGGCATCATGTCGCTGCTTGCCGGCTCAGGTCTGGTGACCGTCGGTGCGCTCGCCATGGGCGTGCCGCTGGGCGTGGGTACGGCCGTTTACCTGGTCGAGATTGCCAGCAAGCGCGTGCGCAAGCTCATCAGCCCCGCCGTTGACCTGCTGGCGGGCATACCCTCCATCATCTACGGCTTTTTCGGCATGATCATCATCCGCCCGTTTATCGCACAACTGACCGGCGGCCTTGGTTTTGGTGCGCTGACGGCGTGGTTTGTGCTCGCCATCATGATCGTCCCTACCATCACCACGCTCACCATCGATGCCCTCAATTCCATTCCCATGGGCATTCGCGAGGCATCGTATGCCATGGGTGCTACTAAGTGGCAGACCATCTATAAGGTCGTGCTACCTGCCGCTAAGCTGGGTATCGTGGATGCCATCGTGCTGGGTATGGGCCGTGCCATCGGAGAGACCATGGCCGTGCTCATGGTCGTGGGTAACGCCCCGGTTATTCCCGACAGCATTGCGAGCCCTATCTCGACGCTCACGAGCCAGATCGCGCTCGACATGAGCTATTCCTCGGGTCTGCATCGCTCGGCGCTGTTCGGCATGGGCGTGGTCCTGTTTATCATCTCCGCCACGCTGGTGGGCATCGTCCGTCTGATTTCCAAGAAGAAGAGGGGGTAGGCTATGTCCGATTCCGTTGACACGACGGTCGATACGACCTCGTCGCGCGAGCGCATCAAGCGTGCCCTTTCCCACGGCAAGAAGCGCCGCATCAACAAGGACCTGTCCAACAAGATCATGCTTGGCGTGTTTCGTGCCGCTGCCTACATCACCACGCTGGTGCTGGTCGCTATCATCGCCTACGTGGTCATCAACGGCCTGCCACACATCTCGCTCGACTTTATCTTCGGTTGGCCCCAGGGCGTCAACGCCGAGGGCGGAATTTGGCCCACGATCGTATCGACCGTCTACGTGACGGCGCTCGCCATGCTTATCTGCACGCCGATCGCTGTGCTGGCAGCCGTCTATCTGGCCGAGTACGCCAAGCAGGGCAAGGTCGTCGAGCTCATTCGCTACGCTGCTGACGCTTTGGCCTCGGTGCCCTCCATCGTTATGGGCCTGTTTGGCTACGCCTTGTTTGTCGAGGCCATGGGCCTGGGCCTTTCGATGGTCTCGGCCGCCCTGGCACTCGCGCTCTTGATGCTTCCCATCGTCATGCGTACCACCGAAGAGGCCATTCGCGCCGTTCCGCGCTATATCCGCTGGGGCGCATATGGCCTGGGCGCCACCAAGTGGCAGGTTGTCTCCAAGATCGTGCTTCCTTCTGCCTTTGGCCGTATTGCCACGGGCATCGTTCTCGCCATCGGCCGTGCCATTGGCGAGACCGCGGTGGTGCTCTATACCATGGGGCAGGCCATCAATCTACCTATTTCGCCGCTCGATTCCGGCCGCCCCATGACGGTTCACCTGTATCTGCTTGCCAACGACGGCATCAACATGAACGCAGCCTACGGCACCGCGCTCTTGCTGATGGTGATCATTCTGGCCTTCAACCTGTTTGCGCGCTTCCTGTCGCGCAAGCGTCGCTAGTTAAGGAGTCCCATGTCCGTTTATCAGTCCGCTCCCACGTTGGAGCAAGCGGCCATTACGGCCAAGGATTTCAACTTTTGGTACGGTGACTTTCATGCGCTGACGGGGCTTGACCTCAACATCGCCAAAAACGCCATCACCTCCTTCATTGGCCCTTCGGGCTGCGGCAAGTCGACGTTTTTGCGCTGCATCAACCGCATGAATGACCTGATCGAGGGCACGCGCGTCGAGGGCACCATGACGCTCGACGGCAACGATATCTATGCCGAGGGTGTCGACCCGGTCGATCTCCGTCGTCGCGTGGGCATGATCTTTCAGCAGCCCAACCCGTTTCCTAAATCCATCTACGAGAATGTCGCCTTTGGCCCTCGTCTGCAGGGCGTGACTAGCAAAAGTGACCTCGATGACATCGTGGAAGAATCGCTCAAGCGCGTCAACCTCTGGAAAGAGGTATCCAATCAGCTCAACAAGGATGGTTTGGCGCTCTCGGGCGGTCAGCAGCAGCGTCTGTGCATCGCGCGCGTGCTTGCGGTGCAACCCGATGTCCTTCTGATGGACGAGCCCTGCTCCGCCATCGACCCCACGTCCGTCTCTAAGGTCGAGGATCTGATGGCCGAGCTGGCGCCCGAGATGACGATCATCATCGTCACGCATTCAATGCAGCAGGCAGCTCGCATTAGCGACTACACCGCATTCTTCTTGCAGGAAGTTGCCGGCGAGCCCGCTACGCTCATCGAGTATGGTCAAACCGACGCGATCTTCACCAGCCCGGTGGACTCGCGGACGGAAGACTATATCACCGGCCGCTTTGGCTGATCGGTGCGACTAGTCCCAAGCCGATCGGATCTGGTCCGGTGCGTATTCACTGTGCGGGCGGCATGACCGCACCCAACTGATTGGAGTGAACCATGCGCAAACTGTTTTCCCGTCAGCTCATCGAGGCCCGTCACGAGATGCTGAGCATCTACGAGGCCGTCGATCTGGCCCTCCACGATGCCGTGAAGGCCTATGTGACCGACGACCGCAAGCTCGCCACCAAGACCAAGAAGCGCACGCTTTCGATTGACGCACGCTGCGCCAACCTGGAGGCCGTCTGCTACAACCTGATTGCCACGCAGTCACCGGTCGCCTCCGACTTCCGCTTGCTGCAGACGA
>CABSMQ010000039.1:0-20259 GCA_902478965.1 uncultured Collinsella sp.
TGATCCGGTTCCACCGGGCCGCGCGGCAAGGAGATATATTGCCAGACCGGAGGGGTCCCGGGGGCGGGAATCTGGGCGTACACATTTCCTACACAATTTAAGATCCGACTAACGTTTGCCAGCCGTTACCTACCGCTCGCCGAGCATCTCTTTATATAAGGCAGCCTCATGGTTAAAGCGGATACGTTCCCCTAGCTAAAGCACAGCCAGCATCGAGCAACTCGTCACGTTCTTCCACCGAGAACCCCTCGGCGTAGACGCGCACCACCGGTTCGGTCCCGCTAGGACGGACCAGCAGCCACGTGTCATCCTCGAATGCCAAACGCAAGCCATCCATATGACTAACGTTTTGCGGCACCTTGCCACAAATCGACTTGGGGTTTACGCCCGGCAGCAGGGTTCGTAACGTTTCGGCATCTTCGGCCTCAAGGCGCAAATCGCGTCGACCGTAACTCGTCTTACCAAAACTGTCCTCGAGTTGGTCGACCAGAACGCCTAAAGGCGCGTCCGTCTTTGCCATAAGCTCACACAGAATCAGACAGGCGAGGATTCCATCGCGCTCGGGCATATGCGCGGCGATACCGATACCACCGGCTTCTTCGCCGCCTATGAGGACGCCGCCCTTCTTCATCTCTGCCGCTATATATTTGAAACCGACTGGTTTGACGGTCACGCGGCAGCCAAGCGCCTCGGCAATGCGACGCACGAGCGTCGAGCACGAAAGATTGACGACGACGCGCCCCTCCAAATTACGAAATTGAACCAAGTCGCCCAAAACGAGCGCCATGATCTGATGCGGATGTATATATCTGCCGCGCTCGTCAACCGCGCCGATGCGGTCGGCGTCGCCGTCGGTCACCAGGCCAGCGCAAGCTCCGTCCTCGATAACCGTGCGCTCGCAAGCGTCCACCCAAGGTTCAACGGGGTCGGGGCAGATATCTTCTTGGTCAGACGCCTGCCCGGCGTGAATCTCGTGCACCTCAACGCCAAGCTCGCGCAGTAAGTCGGCTAGATAGCCCTGGGCTGCGCCGCCCATGGGATCGACAACCACGCGCAGGTGCGCGGCGCGGATGGCTTCGGCATCGACAAACGATGCCACCGCCTGCATATAGTCAGGAATGATATCCGCGGTGCGATATTGCCCCTCGATCCCCATTGGCTCGGGAGCCATGGTCTCTTCGAGCTCTTCGATGACATCCTGGTTGACGGTCGAGCCGTCACCCATGCGAATCTTGAGGCACAGATAACCCTGCGGATGATGGGACCCCGTCACCATGAGCGCGCCGCACGCCTCACCGTCATAAGCCGCCGCCCACGTAAGGGCAGGGGTCGGAACAGGTCGCGAAGCGAGCACGGCGTCTAGCCCGTGCGCTGCTAGCACGCCCGCCGCAAGCTCAGCGAACTCGCGCGCCAGGGGCCGGGTGTCGAACCCTATATATACCGTTTTGCCCGGATTGGTCTTTTGCCACAACTCGCCGACGGCATCGGCGATACGGGCAACGTTATCGGCAGTGAAGTCCTCATCGACGCGAGCGCGCCAGCCGTCAGTTCCAAAATGAATTATCGCGCACACGCGCAGACACCTCACAGTGTTTGGATCATGGTACGCATGGGGTATACCCGCAACATGCACTCGGCAACCTGCCGGCACCAGCATTCACCATTTGGGCAAATGCTGCCGAGGACATGCAAGCAATAAAAAAACGCCTCGTATGGAGCGGTTTTGCCCTTTATATATCGAGCGCCTCGGCCATCGCGGCCGTAGTGATTGCCGTGGTTCCACAGCAACTGCCCACCATTGCGGCACCGGCATGTCTCCATTCGATGCATGCGCGCGCGAAAGCTTCGGGGTTCTCGTGCCATACGGGGCCATCCTGAGTCTGGACCGGATCGCCTACGTTGGGACGCACCGTGACGGGAGTAGTCGCCGATGCAACCATCCTGGGCACCGCCGTGTTCGCGGCCGCAAGCGAACAGCAATTAACACCAACCGAGTTTGCGCCGTGTTTTTCGGCGTACAAAACGGCTGCCTCGATGTTGAGGCCATCGCCCAACAGGTCGCCTTTATCGTCAACGACAAAACTCACCAGAACAGGCATGCCGTCGGCGGCATCTCGGGCGCCGGAAAGCATGGGCTGCAAATTACGGATAGACGTCACCGTCTCGATCAGCAGACCGTCAACGCCGGCATTGAGCAAGGCGTGCGCCTGTTCGCGCGCAATGCCTCGGATTTCACAATACTCGGCAGAGTCCTCGGCAAACCACTCAATACCGATCGGGCCCATCGAGCCCAGCAGCAGTTGCGGGTGCGCCTGGCGAGCATCGTCGACGGCCCCGCGATTGACCTCCGCCACGGACGGCGCAATCTGGTCGTGCTTGAGGGCATAGCTTGATGCCTGAAAGGTGTTGGTAATGAGCACCTGCGCGCCGGCAGCGACATACAAGCGATGGATACGAGAAACGGTCTGCGGCTCTGCCAGATTCCAAAACGCCGGTGGAATGTCGGCGGCATCGTACTCACTCAACAGAACACTGCCCATGGGGCCCTGCGCCAACAAGGTCTCGCTCGACAAGCGGCGCGCAAGTTCCTCGGCACCAAAGCGGTTGTAATAACTCGTATCCATATATATCCCGCTATTCCTCGACGCTGATTCCCTGCTTTTCGAGATAGGCGAGCCAGCGGTTCATCGTGTCCTCGGAAAGCGCATGCTCCATCATGCAGGCCTCGGAATCGGCTCGCTCAAATTCGACACCGAGCTCCTGAACCAAAAACGTGCGGATGAGGCGATGACGGTACCAGATAGCCGTGCCAACCTCGCGGCCGCGATCGGTCAGGATCACCTTGCCGTAGTGCGATTGCTCGACAAGCTCGGATGCCTTGAGCGCCGAAACCGCTTTATTGACCGATGCCTTGGAGACGCCAAGGCGCTGCGCGATGTCGACCGATCGCACGCCGTTGGTTTCCCCCTCTTCGCTTTCAATGCGAACCATGCACTCCAAGTAGTCTTCGTTCGCCACCGTCAGATGTAGTTCGCGCGAGCTATTTGTCGTATCCATGATCTTCCGTCCCTTCTGCATTCAATGGCTGATTCTACCCCATCCAAGCGTCGTGGTATGCCGTGGCATACCGTGCTAGAGTTCTTGTTGCACACGACGACCAAGATTGGAGCGGTCTTTATGGAAAACACCACCACGAGCCCCGATGTCCTCGAACGCTTTTTGCGCTACGTCCAGATCAACACGCAGTCCGAGGATGCAAACTGCGACCAGGTACCCTCGAGCGCCGTTCAGTTTGACCTTGCCAACGTGCTGGTTGAAGAGCTGCGCGAGCTTGGTGCGGAAGATGCCCACGTGACCGAGCACGCCTATGTCTGCGCGCATATCCCCGCAAGTGCGGGCGCTGAGGACAAACCCGCCCTGGGCCTGATCGCCCATCTCGACACCACCGAAGTTGCACCGGGCGCCGGCGTGAAGCCGCATATCGTACACTACGAAGGCGGCGACCTGGTCTGTGGCACGGTTGACGGAAAGCCCGTTGCCATGAGTACCGCCAAGCTTTCCGCCCTGAATGACCTCGCGGGTGAGGACTTGGTCTGCAGCGATGGCACCACGCTGCTGGGCGCAGACGACAAGGCAGGCGTCGCCGAGATCATGTCGCTTGTCGCGCGTATCGCTCAGGACCCTTCTCTGCCCCATCCCGCACTCGGCATTTGCTTCTGCCCTGACGAGGAAATCGGCCACGGAGCCGAGCTGTTGGATATCGCTACCTTTGGCTGCAAGTACGCCTACACGGTCGACGGCGGCCCCATCGGCGAGCTGGAGTGGGAGTGCTTTAACGCCGCCGAGGCGACCGTCCGCTTTGAGGGCCAGTCCATCCACCCGGGCGACGCTAAGGGCCGTATGGTCAACGCAGGCAATCTGTTCTGCGACTTCAACGCGTTGCTCCCCTACGTGCAGCGCCCGGAGTATACGGAAGGCTACGAGGGCTTTTATCACCTTGAGGGTGTATCTGCGACCGTCGATCACGCCACAGCGCGCTATATCATCCGCGACCATGACGCCGCCAAGTTCCAGCAGAAACTCGACCTTATTGATGCCGCCGCCTCGATGCTCAACCAGCGTCTGGGTGAGGAGCGTGTGACGGTCGAGATTAAGCAGCAGTATCGAAATATGGCCGAGATCGTTCGTGACTATCCCGAGCTTATTGATGTTGCCAAGGAAGCCTACCTTGCCTGCGGCGTTGAGCCCCAAGTGCTGCCGATTCGCGGCGGCACCGACGGCGCGCAGCTGTCGTTCCGCGGTCTGCCCTGCCCCAACCTTTCCACCGGCGGCTATTGCTACCACGGCGTCAACGAGTTCGTCCCGGTCAGTTCGCTCGTCAAGATGACCGATGTGCTCCAGGAGCTCGTCGCCCGCTTTGCATAAGCCTGGCTGCACAAGTCCGAACGACGAATCGCCCCGTCCTCAACCGAGAACGGGGCGATTTTTTTGCTGCAATGTGAACAGGTTGACGCACGCCAGCCTCTTAACGCAAGGAGTGTCCCAAACTGCCGGCACAAAAGGAACGTCCCCAAGTGCCAAGTGTTCCGGCAACGCCGATGTTTTGGCAACGACAGCGAGCGGGTCGCATTTGAGACAAGGTGACGTGAAGCGAAAGGGCGCTGACCTTCTGGTCGCGCCCTTGAAGTTGAACGTCAGATTGTCCAAATGCGGCCCGCGCAGCGTCGAGTCGTTACGGCGTTTGGTAAAACGCCGTAACTCTAGTAGTTAGCTTCGTAGCCGTTGCCGTCGCCGGTGGGCTCTTCGTAGTAGTCCGAATCGCTTGAATCGCTTGAGTCATCGGAATCGTCAGAGCTGACCGATGAGGTTGCGGTACCGTTTGCGTAATCGTCAGACGTGTTGTTGTTCAGGTCGCCAATCGTAGAGCTGGAACCATCGGAAAGACCCATGGTGTTGGGACCCTTGGGATCCTTGCCGGCATCGACGCGCTCCATCATTTCCTTGAGCTCGTCCTCGTAGACAAAGACGTAGCTCACACCGTCGATCATGGTGCTGTCGTCGGCGTACGAGGGCAGGTTGGCCGAGTAGATACCGTCGACATCCATACCGCGCATGGCGTTGACCGTAGCCACGATATCCTGAACGCTCATATCGGTTACGAGCATATCGGACAGCGAATTAACCAGGCCAAAGATCTTCGTGGCATCGAAGTTATTGAGAATCTGGTTGGCAAGGGCGCCAAGCACCTGGCGCTGGTGGCGCATGCGCGTGTAATCGCCGTCGGCATAGGTGTAGCGGCAGCGGGCATAGGTAAGGGCGGTGGCACCGTCCATATGCTGCTGGCCAGCGGTAATCTTAATATCCAGGTGCTCGGGGTCGTCAACATCATCGGTTGCGTTAATGTCGATACCGCCAACCGAATCAATCAGCGCCTGCATACCGTCGAAGCTGACCTCGGCATAGTGGGAAATCTGAACACCGCACAGCTCGTTGACCGCCTCGACCATGGCCTCGGCGCCGCCAACGGTATGGCAGGCGTTGATCTTCATGGTCTCGCCCTTGTACTCGACCTTGGTGTCGCGCGGAACGGAAATGAGCGTCGCCTGCTTTTGCGTGGGGTCGATGCGTGCCAGGATAATCGAGTCGGCACGATACGTATCCTCGCCCGGACGGCCGTCGGTGCCAAGAAGCAGCACGTAGAACGGATCCTTTGCCTCATCGGTGTCAACCAGAACCCGACGCAGATTGTCGGTAATGACATTGGAATCGCCGAGCTTGCCCATAATGGTGGCAAACCACAGGCCGGCAGCGGTAGTGGCACTCAGCAGCACGCCAAGCACGACAATGAGCGCGACGTGACGAATCGTGTGGCTACGACGACGTTGACGAGCGCGCTCGGAATAGCGAGCCACGTTATCGCGACTGTAGATCTTGGCCTGCGCACCAGTTGAGGGTCTTCGGGCGGTGGTATCCGCGAGGGGCTTTTTATTAAACATAGGCAACCTGTATTAGTAGATGACGGGATCGGGGACGGTAGTATGCTCGACATGCGCGCCGAGCGCCTGCAGCTTTTCGACAAACTGCTCGTAGCCGCGCTTGATGTGATGGATGGCCGAAACCTCGGTCGTCCCGTCGGCGATCAAGCCCGCTACGACGAGGGCCGCTCCGCCACGCAGATCGGGCGAGGTAACCTGTGCACCCGAGAAGCCCTTGACGCCATGAATCATGGCATGATGGCTCTCGATACGAATGTCGGCACCCATGCGCACCAGCTCAGAGGCAAACATAAAGCGATTCTCGAAGATATTTTCGGTAATAACGGAACTGCCATCGGCAAGGGCGGAGAGCACCATAATCTGCGCCTGCATGTCCGTCGGGAAGCCGGGGAACGGAAGCGTCTGGATGTCGACCGGCTTGATACGCTCGGCACGGTTTACATGGACGCCATCCTCGACGCGCTCGCAGTCGATACCCATGAGCTCCATCTTCTTGAGCACCATGCCCAAGTGAATGGGGCAAAAGCCCGTGACATCGACACCGCGATCGTCGGCCATCAACGCACCGGCAACGATAAAGGTACCGGCCTCGATGCGGTCGCCCACTACGCGATGGGTAACAGGATGCAGCTCTTCCACGCCCTCGATGGTCACGACGGGCGTACCCGCGCCGACAATCTTGGCGCCCATCTCGTTGAGCATGTTGGCGAGATCGACGATCTCGGGCTCGCGGGCGGCATTGTCGATAACCGTGGTGCCCTGCGCGCGCACGGATGCCATGATGAGGTTCTCGGTCGCACCGACGCTGGCGAACTCGAGCGTGACGGTGGTACCGCGCAGACCTTGGGGCGCATTAGCGTTGATGTAGCCGTGGGCGGTATCGAACTCAACGCCCAGGGCCTCAAGACCAAGAATGTGCATATCGATCTTGCGAGCACCCAGGTTGCAGCCGCCCGGCATGGCGATCTTGGCGCGATGGAAGCGACCCAGCAGGGGTCCCATCACGGCTGTGGAAGCACGCATCTTGGCAACGAGCTCGTAGGGGGCCTCCCAAGAATCGACCTGAGAGGTATCAATCTCGAGCGTGTGCTCGTCAAGGACATCGATTGTGGCGCCCATACCCTTGAGCACCTTGCCCATCACGTGGACATCGGAAATATCGGGCACGTTCTGCAGCGTCGTCTTGCCCGGCGCCAGAAGCGTTGCCGCCATGAGTTTGAGCGCGGAGTTCTTGGCGCCCGAAACGGGCACGGAACCTCCGATGGCGTGGCCACCCTCAACGCGGATAATATCCAAGGTCTACCCTTTCAAAAAGCATGCCCGGGATGGCTGGGCCATCCCGGGCATGATGTGTTCGCAAATGGTCGAACGCTAAATCGTTTGACTATTGGGCAAGCTTGAGCTTACACCATGCGATTTCATTATAGAGGTAGGCGCGGCGTGCATCATCCTCCGACAAATTACCCAGCTTCTCTTCAAAACCTTGAATATCAGCTTTAAGCTTGTCGGCATCGACGGTCGCCAAATCGCAAGCGCGCTCGGCGAGAACGGTCACGACATCGTCCGCAACCTGGGCATAGCCGCCGGCCACGGCAAACGTGTGGTCGACAGTGCCCATGGCCTTATCGGAAACGCGAACGTAACCGCGGTCGATCGTGCAGATCTCGCTGGAGTGAGCAGGCAGAACGCCAAACTCGCCATCCGTGGACGGAATCGACACAAACGCAGCGTCGCCCTCATAGGCGCAGCTCACGGGGCACACGATGCGGATACGCATAACCTACTTCTCCCCCATCTTGCGGGCGCGCTCGCGCACGTCCTCAATCGTGGAAGCATAGCGGAAAGCCTGCTCGGGCAGGTCATCGGCCTTGCCGTCGACAATCTCGGCGAAAGAGCGGACGGTATCCTCGACGCGGACGTAGACACCGGGGTTGCCGGTGAACTTCTCGGCGACGTGGAAGGACTGCGAGAGGAACTGCTGAATCTTACGGGCACGGTTGACCGTAAGGCGCTGCTCCTCGGACAGCTCGTCCATACCCAGAATGGCGATGATGTCCTGAAGGTCGGAGTACTCCTGCAGGAGCTCCTGGACCTTGACGGCGACACGGTAGTGCTCCTCGCCGACGATCGAGGGATCGAGAGCGTCGGAGGAAGATGCGAGCGGGTCGATAGCCGGGAACAGGCCGAGCGACGAAATGCTACGCGAAAGAACCGTGGTGGCGTCGAGGTGCGTAAACGTTGTGGCAGGCGCCGGGTCGGTCAGGTCGTCTGCGGGGACGTAGACAGCCTGGACGGAGGTAATGGAGCCCGTCTTGGTCGAGGTAATGCGCTCCTGGAGGTCGCCCATCTCGGTTGCCAGCGTGGGCTGGTAACCAACGGCGGACGGCATACGGCCCAGCAGTGCGGAAACCTCGGAACCTGCCTGGGAGAAGCGGAAGATGTTGTCGATGAACAGCAGAACGTCCTGGCCACGATCACGGAAATACTCAGCGGTAGTAAGGCCGGCCAGACCGATGCGCAGACGCGCTCCGGGCGGCTCGTTCATCTGACCATAGACCAAGCAGGTCTTGTCGATAACGCCAGACTCGCTCATCTCGAGGAACAGGTCGGTGCCCTCGCGGGTACGCTCGCCGACGCCGGTGAACACCGAGGTGCCGCCGTGCTCCTGGGCGAGGTTGTTGATGAGCTCCTGGATCAGAACGGTCTTGCCGACGCCGGCGCCGCCGAACAGGCCCGTCTTGCCGCCGCGGATGTAGGGCTCGAGCAGGTCGACGGCCTTGATGCCGGTCTCGAAGATCTCGGTCTTGGTGGTGAGCTCGTCGAAACGGGGCGCTGCATGGTGGATGGGGTAGAACTCCTCCACCTCGGGCATGGGCTTGCCGTCGACGGGCTTGCCCATGACGTTCCAAATGCGGCCGAGCGTCTTGGGACCAACGGGCATCTTCATGGGCTCACCGGTATCGGTGGCAATGAGGCCGCGCTGCAGGCCGTCGGTCGAGGACATGGCGACCGTGCGGACGACGCCGCCCGGAAGCTGGCTCTCGACCTCGAGGATCGTGCTCAGATGACCGATCGGGGTCTCGGCCTCGACCGTGAGCGCGTTGTAGATCGGGGGCACCGCGCCGTCAAACTTGACGTCGACGACAGGGCCGATGATTCGCACGATGCGACCATCACCGGCAGTCGTCTTCTTGGTGGCTTCCTCGACCGCAAGCTTTACGGTGTTATTAGCCATTACTGTTCCTCCAATGCTGAGGCTCCGCCGACGATCTCGTTAATCTCGGTCGTGATCGAAGCCTGGCGCACGCGACTATACGTGCGGGTAAGGGTCGAGATGATCGCGGTGGCGTTTTCCGTCGCGGAGTGCATGGCCTTGCGGCGTGCACCCTGCTCGGCAGCCGCCGAATCGATCAGGGCCTGGTAGATGACCGTCAGGATATAAGACGGCACAAGCTTGCCGAGAACATGCTCGGGAGAGGGCACGAACTCGAACGTGGACGAGATGCGCTTAGGGGCGTCGGTCTCGTTCTTACGCGGACCGTGGGCCATAGCGATCATCTCGGGGTCGAGCGGCAACAGATGCTCGACGCGAAGCTCCTGATCCACGCGGTTCTTGGCGTGGTGGTAGACAAGCTCGACACGGTCAAGCTCACCGGCACGATACGCATCGCAGATATGAGAGGAGATCATGCGGGCCTGATTGAAATCGGGCTCAGAGGAGTTGCCCTCAAAGTGCATGACAACGTTTGCGCGGTCACGGAAATACGTGGCCGGCTTACGCCCGCACGCGATGATCTCGCATTCGATGCCGTCGTTCGCCCAAGAAGCGGCGAGCTTTTCGGCCGTGCGCTCCACCGTCGTATTGAAACCGCCGGCAAGGCCGCGGTCCGAGGCAATAACGACAATCAGGCCATGCTTGACGCTCTCATGCTTCTGCAGCATGGGATCGGTGCCCGAACAGGAGGCGTCGCCGGCGACCGTCAACATGACGTCGGTCAGCGCCTCCTTATAGGGCTCGGCCTGCTTGGAGCGATCGAGGGCACGACGAATCTTGGCCGTAGAGACCATCTCCATCGTGCGCGTGATCTGCTTGGTCGTGGTAACCGAGGAGATTCGCTTCTTAATGTCGCGAAGGTTGGCCATGGGGCTTAGTTCTCCTCTGATCCAGAAACATCCGAATGGTGCTTGGCCATGAACTGCTGCTTGAAGTCGCCGATGACGCGCAAGAGCTCAGCCTTGGTGTCATCATCGATCTTCTTGGCGCGAACCTTGTCGAGCAGCGAACCAAAGCCATTGTCCATGTACTCGATGAGCTCGGCACGGAAAGGCAGCACGTCGGCGATCTCCAGGTCATCCAGGAAGCCCTCGTTGCCAGCGAACAGCGTAACGATCTGCTCGCCAACCTCAAACGGCTTGTAACGCGGCTGCTTCAGGAGCTCGGTCATGCGAGCACCGTGGGTCAGCTGCTTCTGAGTAGCCTCGTCGAGGTCGGAGCCGAACTGCGTAAAGCCAGCGAGCTCCTGATAGGAAGCGAGGTCCAGACGGAGGTTGCCGGCGACCTGCTTCATGGCCTTGGTCTGCGCATCGCCACCGACGCGGGACACGGAGATACCCACGTCGACTGCCGGGCGCTGACCCTGGAAGAAGAGCTCGGACTGCAGGTAGATCTGACCATCGGTAATGGAAATGACGTTGGTCGGAATGTAGGCCGAGACGTCGCCGTCCTGGGTCTCGATGATCGGCAGTGCCGTCATGGAGCCGTAACCGTTCTTCTTGGACATCTTGACGGCACGCTCGAGCAGACGAGAGTGCAGGTAGAAGATGTCGCCAGGATAGGCCTCGCGTCCGGGCGGACGATGCAGCGTCAGCGACATCTGACGGTAGGCCACAGCCTGCTTGGACAGGTCATCGTAGATGACGAGCACGTGGCCGCCGGGGTTGGTCTCGCTGGCGGGCTTGCCGTCCTCGCCGTTGTACATAAAGAACTCGCCAATAGCGGCACCGGCCATAGGCGCGATGTACTGCATAGGGGCGGAATCGGCAGCGGTGGCCGAAACGATGATGGTGTAGTCGAGCGCACCGTGCTGAGCGAGGGTCTCGCGGATGTTGGCAACCGTGGAGGCCTTCTGGCCGATGGCGACATAGATGCAGACCATGCCCTTGCCGCGCTGGTTGAGGATAGCGTCGATGGCGATGGCGGTCTTACCGGTCTTACGGTCACCGATGATGAGCTCACGCTGACCGCGGCCAATAGGCACCATGGAGTCAATAGCGAGCAGACCGGTCTGAACCGGCTCGCACACCGGGGTACGATCGATGACGCCGGGAGCCTTGAACTCGATGGGGCGACGGTGCGTAGCGACGATGTCGCCCAGGCCGTCGATGGGCTGGCCGAGCGGATTGACGACGCGGCCGAGCATGGCACGGCTCACGGGGATATCCATAACGCGGCCAGTGGTGCGGCACTCGTCGCCTTCCTTGATGGAGTCGACGGCACCGAACAGAACGGCGCCGACCTCGTCACGGTCAAGGTTCTGGGCAAGGCCGAAGACGGTCTCACCGGTATCGGAGCTCTTGAACTCCAGAAGCTCGCCTGCCATGGCGCTCTTGAGGCCGGAGACGCGCGCGATGCCGTCGCCTACCTCGTCGACCGTTGAAACCTCATGCGTATCGACCGTCGCGGAGAGGCTCGTGAGCTGCTCCTGCAGTTTCTTGGCGATATCCTGGGCATTGAGGGTTTCGGACATTAGGCTTCACCTCCGTACGAATTAGCAGAGTTTGCGAGGGTCTCCTGCGCGATGCGCAGCTGCGTCTTGACGGAAATGTCACGACGCTCGCCGCGGGCCTCGAGCACCAGGCCGCCCACGATAGACGGGTCGACCTGCTCGATAAGGAATACCTTGCGGCCGAAGTCCTGCTCGCATTTCTTAGTGATGGTTTGACGCAGCTCGTCGTCGAGCGGGATCGCCGTGGTGACGGTCACGCCCACTACATCCTCGTCTTCCTCGGCAACATACTTAAAGGCAGCTGCCACCTTGGGAAGAAGGTCGAGCTGGTCGCGCTTGGACATGGTGTCGAGCACGGCGATGATCTCGGGGCTGGCAGAAGCCAAGCGCTCGATCATCTCGAGGTCCTCGAACACATGGTTCTCGGCCTTGGCGGCTTCCAAAAGGGAACGCGCGTAGGTCTCGAGCACCTTGTCCTGATAGCGGCTAGTCGGCATTCAGGCTACCTGCTTCCTGGATGTAGCGCTCGATGAGCTTCTTCTGCTCGGCATCGTCCTCGAGTGCCTCGCCCACGATCTTGGTGGCGACGGCAACGGACAGGTCGGCGATGGAGCTCGCGGCACCGGCGTAGATGGACTTGCGCTCGTCCTCGACGGTCGTATGGGCCTTGGCGATGATCTCCTCGGCCTCCTTGTGAGCAGCCTCGATGATACGGGCACGCTCGGACTCGGCGTCCTTACGGGCCTCGAGAACGATGTCGGCAGCCTGACGACGGGCGTCGGTGACGATCGAGTCGGACTCAGCGCGCTTGGCGATAGCCTCCTGCTTGGTCTTCTCGGCCTCGTCGAGGCTCTCCTCGATCTTCTTGCCGCGCTCCTCCATGGTTTTCATGATGCCCGGCAGGGCGACCTTGGCCAGCACGATCCAGATAATCAGGAAGGCGATAAGCGCCGGGATGAACTCCGCCATCTTAGGGATGAGGATGTCCGCACCGGCGGCGCCGTCCTCGGCGAACGCGGAAACCGGCATGAGCAGCGCGGCCGCGGACGCGGAGAGTGCGATCGCGCTCTTCTGGGATGAAAGATTCATACTTGACGCTCCGTGCTATTTAACGATCAGCGCGACAACGAAGCCGATCAGAGCCAGAGCCTCGCCGAAAGCGGAGCCCATGATGAAGACGGTGAACACGCGGCCCTGGACCTCAGGCTGACGGGCCATAGCACCCGTAGCACCCAGAGCAGACAGGCCGATAGCAAGACCAGCGCCGATAACACCGAGACCGTAACCGATAACTCCCACGATTCCTCCTTTGTCGTGCGTGTCTTACTTCACGCAGGATAACCTTTTTATAACTGCCGGGCTCCATGGGTACGGGCACCGGCGGTTTAACGAATTGCCTTACCTTTAAGGCGCGAACGGAAGACTACTCCTCCTCCGCGACCTCCTCTGCCTCGGAGACATACACGGCGGTAAGGACCGTGAAGACGTAAGCCTGGATGGCGCCGACCACAAGCTCGATCGCATAGATCAGGATGAGAATGGCAAGCCAGGCCAGCGAAGGCAGGGCGCCGACGGCGTGGGCCGCGGAAACCTGCTGAAGCAGCGGCTGCATGAACATGCTCGCCATGATGGCGAACGAGCCCATGACCACGTGTCCTGCGAACATGTTGCAGAACAGACGGACGGCGAGCGTGATGAGGCGCAGGAAGGTCGAGAAAAGCTCGACGACCCACACGAGCACGTTCATCGGGAAGCTCACGCCCTGCGGAGCGAGGCTCTTGATGTAGCCGATCACGCCGTGAGCCTTGCATCCGTAGTAGATGAAGTACACGAAGGCGAAGATGGCGAGCGCGGCGGTGGAGCCGATTGCACCGGTGCCGGGCTTCATTCCCGGGATCAGGCCGATCATGTTATTGATCAGGATGAACAGGAAAAGCGAGCACAGGAACGGGAAGTGCTTCTTCCAGTTCTCACCCACGACGCCCTTGCCGATATCGTTCTCGACGTACTCGATGATGTACTCGAAACCGTTGACGAAGAAGCCCTTGGGGACCAGGGTCTGCTTCTTCTTGAACACGGCCAGGACGATCAGGAGCACGATCGTGGAGACGATCAGCCAAAACGAGTACTGCGTGATGCCGCAGCTCAGATCGCCCACGACAGGGGTGGAGCTGAACTCGCTGACCAGATGATTAATCTCATCAGGCAGCTTTTCAAAAATTTCCACGACTTACCTTTCGACCTCATGAGGATCTCGCAGCGCCTTGGCGACGCGAACCGCGCAGGCGGCCATAAAGGCCACGAAGCCGATCGCCTCGCCCAGGAGGAACATGCGAAATGCCTCTCCGAACAACACAAACACAACCAAGGTAAAGACAAGCAACGCGATTGCCGAGACCGCGAGACTCACCATACCCTTGAGCATGTCCGCATTCTGTTTATCGTCAAGAACCGGCTTGAGCGTAAAGACAAAGGGAAGGAAGGCAATTGCGCCCGCGATGGCGCCTGCAACGATAGCGAGCAGATCGGCTATCTGAAACACTGGCGTCCTCACTTTCCTTTTTAACGCCTCACAGGACAGTTCCCGCCAAACATTGGTGACTATTGTACGAGCCAATCGCTAAAGTACAACCGAAAAAGCATCGGTTAATACGCACCTGTTCGTTTTCTTAAGACCTTCTTTATGCCGCAGGTACGGTAATACGTTTTTCTCGAACCCTGCAGGGCAAAACGTCCGTTAACAGGAGTGCGCGTGGACGTCTTTTGCTCGCCCGCGCGCACCATTTCTTCGTATTTTCGACGTTGGCCGGTATGGCCCAGAGATTACAGCGTGCCGTAGATGCGGTCGCCGGCGTCGCCCAGGCCGGGAACGATGTAGGCGGCCTCGTTGAGATGGTCGTCGATGGCGCAGGTATAGATATGCACATCGGGGTCCTTCTCAGTCAGCGACTTGAGGCCCTCGGGGGCCGCGACGATGCACAGCATGCGGATGTCCTTGACACCGCGCTCGCGCAGGTAGCTGATGGCCATCTCGGCCGAACCGCCCGTGGCGAGCATGGGGTCGACGACCAGGCAGATGCGCTGGTCGATATCCTTGGGCATCTTGCAGTAATACTCATGCGGCTCGTGGGTAACCTCGTCGCGCTCCATACCGATGTGGCCCACGCGAGCGGAGGGTACCAAGTCGAGGATGCCATCGACCATGCCAAGGCCTGCACGCAGAATGGGAACGATGGCGAGCTTTTTGCCGGCGAGCTGCTTAAACGTTGCGGTGGTGATGGGGGTCTCGACTTCGACGTCTTCCATGGGCAGGTCGCGCATGGCCTCGTAGCCGTCAAAAAGTGCGAGTTCGCGCACGAGCTGGCGAAACTGGTTGGTGCCGGTGTTTTTGTCGCGCAGAATCGACAGCTTATGCTGGACGAGCGGGTGATCGACAAGGGTCACACGGGACGTATCGTAGGTGACGGTCATGGGTTGATTGCCCCTTTCGTTGCGGCCGGAAGATGGCCTTGCTGACAAGGCGCATGGCGATGTTGTTGCCGCGCGCCGTGCATAAGTTTAACGGTTTGTTGTATCGAGCAGCCCATCGCAGCCCTACTGTGCAGCACTGAGCGAGCGCTTGACGGCATCACGCCAACCAGCGAGATTGCTCTCACGGCGTTCGGCGGACATATGGGGAAGGAAGGTCTTAACGATCTGAGCGTTTTGCTCCAGCTCCTCCAGGTCCTCCCAATAGCCGACGGCAAGGCCCGCCAAGTACGCGGCACCGATCGCCGTGGTCTCCACCGTCTCGCACTGCAGCACGGGGATATCCAGCAGATCGGCCTGGAATTGCATGATGAACTCGTTGCGCGAGGCACCGCCATCGACAGACAGGCGCTCAATCGAAAGCCCCACGTCCTGCTCCATGGCGCGCAGCACGTCGTAGCTCTGATATGCCATGGATTCGCAGGCGGCACGTACGACAGTCGCACGGCTCGAGGCGCCGGTCAGACCGCACACGATACCGCGAGCATGCGGGTCCCACCAGGGAGCACCCAAACCCGCAAAGGCGGGAACGAAGTAGCAGCCCTCGTTGTCGCTAATCGAAGCGGCGAGTTGTGCCGACTCGCTCACGCTCGAGATGATGCCCATGTTGTTGCGAAGCCAGTTCATCGTTGAGCCGGCGGCAAAAATAGAGCCCTCGAGCGCATAGCTGACTTTGCCGTCCGCAGCGATACCGATGGTGGAGACCAGGCCATTCTTGGATTCGACGATCTCGTCGCCGGTGTTCATGAGCATAAAGCAGCCCGTGCCATAGGTGTTTTTGGTCTGGCCGGGATGGAAGCAGCAGTGGCCGAACAGCGACGCCTGCTGATCGCCCGCCACGCCCATGATGGGTGGCATGTTGGTCATGATGTCGCTCGCGACGCGGCCGTAGTCGCCCGAGCTCCAACGAACCTCGGGCATCATGGAACGCGGGATGTCGAAAAGTGCCAGCAGATCGTCGTCCCAATCGAGCGCATGGATATTAAAGAGCGCGGTGCGGCTGGCATTGGTGTAGTCGGTGGCAAAGACCTGACCGCCGGTGAGGTTGTAGATGAGCCAGGTGTCGATGGTGCCGAACATGAGGTCGCCCGCCGCCGCGCTCTCACGCGCACCGTCGACGTTATCGAGAATCCACTGCACCTTGGAGGCCGAGAAATACGGGTCGAGCGTAAGCCCCGTGCGGGAGCGCACCAGCTCTTCTGCGCCCTGCTCGACCAGCTCGTCGATCAGAGGGGCGGTGCGACGGCATTGCCACACGATGGCGTTATAGATGGGTTGGCCGCTTATGCGATCCCACACCACCGTGGTCTCGCGCTGGTTGGAGATACCGATGGCGGCAATGCGGTCAGAATGGATGCCGCTCTTAAACTGAACCTCCATCATCACGCCGATCTGGCTGGCAAGCACCTCCGTGGGATCCTGCTCCACCCAGCCGGGGCGCGGGAAGCTGGTTTTGACGCTACGACGCGCCTGGGCGACGATGCAGCCGTACTCGTCGACGATGGTCGCAAGTACCGAGGTGGTGCCGCAGTCGAGCGCCATGATGTAGGAACCGCCAAAGTTAAACGAGGCATCTTCCATGCCCAGGCTGCCCAGATTCAACGACATCGCTTACACCTTTCTATTGCATCGGGTCGGACAGGACCCGTTCGATCTCTGATGCGGGAAGTGCGCCTTGGCGCAGGATCTGGAGCCCGCCGTGCTGGAACGACACGATGGTCGAGGCGTCGCGACACGGGGTCTCGCCGGCGTCGACGGCAACATCGACCCCCTCCAAGATGCGACCTTCGACGGCGGCAAAGCTTGCCGGCGAGGGCGCGCCGTGCGTGTTGGCGCTCGTGCAGGCAAGGGGACTGCCGCAGGCGTGGATGAGCGCTTGGACCACGGGAGAGGCCGAAGCGCGCAGGGCCACGGTGTCGTCGGCAGCACGCATAAAGGTCGGCACGCAGGGAGCCGCCTTGACCACGATAGTCAGGGCTCCCGGCCAGCATCGTCGCGCAAGTACGCGGGCATCTTCCGGGATATCCACGCCATAGCGGTCGAGCGCCTCGACGCCATCGACCAGCCAGGCGACCGTTTGGGTGAGCTTGCGCTGCTTGAGGGTAAAGATGCGGCGGTAGCCAGTACCAAGCGCAGGGACCGCGGCGCCGTTAACGGTGGCATGCGGATCGCGCGGCCACAACAAGGATTCGCTTGTATCTTGGGGGACGGCATCGGAGAAGGCGTTGACTGCCACGGCGACACCGTAGACGGTCTCGGTCGGGATCAAGACCAGGCCGCCGCGGCCGAGCACCTCGGCCGCGCGCTCGACGGCAAGCCGATGCGGCTCGCGCGTTCCCTTGTATACCCGATAGACCGTCTGCATGTGTATGCCAGCCCCTTACGCTCTGGTGCAAGTTTGTTTACTGAGGGGCATTCTCGCACGAAACATTCAACCTATTTGCCCAGAGCGCATGTTGGTTTGGTGAGCGGCTTTAGTAGTCGGTGAAAGTGAGGGGGTTAATTGAAGATTTTTAGCGCGCAAGCGTAACGGTACGATCGGGAAACTCGATGCTTGCAACCAGTTTTCCGCCGAGGCTCTCTGCGTACCTGCTCAGCGTGTCGAGCCTCATCGAACCCAACTCCCCACGCTCGAGCTCGGATACACGTTTTTGAGAAACGCCCATCGACTGGGCGACCGACGCCTGTGTTAGATCTTTTAACCTGCGAATCTGAGCAAGCTTATAGGCTTCGATACGATCGCGAGTCCTCTCCTGCTCGGCGGTAATGGAGTCGCGTGTTATCCCGCGAGATTCCATATACTCATGCAGTTCCATCTCGATCGAGCCTCCTTACGTGGCGACGGTATATTTGCTCGGCCCTTGGAATGTTGATCGCATACCAACCGTTCCATTTTGCCCTTGACGATCCCGCTCGCGACTTATCACCCGCCAATAGCAATACCGCCTGGCGCTTGGGGTCAAAGGCGAAGAGGATGCGAATCACCTGCCCACCACACGACGTCACTCTCAGCTCCTTTAAATGATGAAGCTTCGAGCCCTTTACGCGGTCAACCAGCGGACGACCAAGGCTGGGACCTTCCTTCTCGAGCACCAAAAGGTCTGCATAAATCTGCTTCAGCGTAGCTTCATCCTGCTCATCAAGCCAAGGTTCAATGTAATCAAGCACGATACGGTACCGATGCAGCTGATTTGACATACCTTTCTCCTTCTATAGTAGAAGTTTTACGGTATATTGCAAGGACAAACTTGCGCAAATGTCTATTTATTCAGCTTAAATACGCTGTTTGGGCTCGGTGACGATGGCTCGAACGATGCGGGGACGATCGGTGAGGTCGTGGACGATACGCACGTCCGAAAGGCCTGCTTGACGACAGAGCTCGGCCGCGGCGTCGAGCGCGCCCTCGTAGAGCTCGCAGGCAAACAGGCCGCCGGCACGCAGCATGTAGGGCGCCGCGTTGAGCAGGCGGCGGAAGATATCGAGACCGTCGGCACCGCCCTCGAGCGCCAGATCGGGCTCAAAGTCCTTGACCTCATGCGGCAGCGAGCGCATGACATCGGTGGGGATGTAGGGCGGGTTGGAGACGAGTACGTCAAAGGTGCCCCACTCTTCGCGGGGAATGGAACTCACCAGGTTGGTGAGGCTGAAGGCGACCTCGTCGGACGTGAGGCCAAGCGCATCGCGGTTTTTGGTAGCAAGGTCGATGGCGCGCGGCTCGATATCGGTAGCAGTGCAGGTAACGTGCCCGCGGCGCTCCCAGGCAAGGGAGAGCGAAATGCAGCCCGTGCCGCAGCCGACCTCGAGAACGCGGGCAGTGCGGGGCTCGGCTGGGGCAGATACGTTAGCCTCGGCGGCATCTTGCGCGGGAGTCGCCTGTTGGTCGTTGTCCTCAATGGCGATGCCGTATTCGTCGAGCTCGGGCTCGGGGGTTTCCATGGCCTCTGCTTCTGCCGCTTCGGCTTCTGCTGCCTGCGCGGCGGCTTCCTCGGCCTCGCGGTCGGCCAGTTCCTCGGCATAGGCGCGGCTACCGAGCACGTCGCTACCCAGCGCAGCCTCATCGGCGGCCGTCAGGTTGGCGGCACGGCGCTCGGCGGCCGCGCGTTCGTCAGCCAGCGCCGCCTCGGCTTTGCGTGCCTCCTCGACCTCATCGTTCCAAGGCAGCTCAACACGCTGACGGGCAGCAGCCTCGGGGCTCAGCACCTCGGCATCCAGATAATTGAGGACTTCCTCGACGAGCATCTCGGTCTCGGGACGCGGAATGAGCACGCCGGGGGCGCACGTGACGTCGATCATGCGAAACTGCGTGCTGCCGGTGATGTACTGCAGCGGTTCACCTTTAGCGCGACGAACAACGGCCGCGTGCATGGTCTCGAGCTGAGCCGCGTTAAGCGTCTCGTCCATGCGCATATATAAGTCGATGCGTGCCAAACCCGTGGCAGCGCAGAGCAGCCACTCGGCAGAAAGACGGGGGTGCTCCTCGCCGCGCTCGGCCAGGTACTCCTTGGTCCACTCGAGACAACGCTTGATGGTCCAAATCTCGTTTGCCATGGGGCCCTCCCCTCTTAAGCGCCGGACGGCGCGCGAATGTCGGAGCAGATTGTACGCGAGGCCAGCGCTTGGCAAGGGGCGATTGCAGGCGATTATCGAGAATCAGCCCAGAATTTTGCACCGGGCTCGCTCAAAGTGTTCATTCGCCGACGTTCATATCTGCATCCGTCAAGCTTTTGGCAAGGTTGCCCTTAACCTGACCAATATCTAACCAAACGCTTGCCACATCACTTGACGCGCGACGCATCAAAAATCACCCCGCGACTTCTTGGACGATTTTTCGAGCAATATTTTCAATTGCAGATAAACGCCGTTGATTGCTTTGAGCAGATAAACAGCTTAAAGGCCATCAAAGCCGATCGAACAACATCTCAAAGCAATGTGCCCACCCTAGTCATTTAAGAACGTCCATTACAGTCGAAATTGTCAGCCCGGGACCGTCTCGGGCTACGATTGAGGCG
>CABSMQ010000040.1:0-19767 GCA_902478965.1 uncultured Collinsella sp.
AGCGTCAGATGTGTATAAGAGACAGGTCCCACTTGCTGTTATCGGCAGCGTAGGCAATCAGAGCCTGCTTGAGGTTCTTCTTCCACTCCTCGGAGGGAATGTAGACGAAGTCCCAAGCGACGGTCTTCTTGCCGTCCTTGGCCATGGCAACGGCCTGCTGCGAGAAGACGTTGGTGGTCTCCTTGGCGCTCTTGAACGGAGCGGTCAGACCCATCTTGTCGGCGATGATGCTGGTCGGGGTGTCAGCGGTGACGCACCAATACATGAAGTCCTCGGTGGCCTTCTGGGCATCCTCGGAAGCCTGGGAACTGACGCACCAGTAGTTCTCGCCGCCGGAGCACAGGCCCTGGTTCTCCTCGCCGTCAACACCGATGTAGATCGGCATCATGCCAATCTGATCGTCGGTCATGCCGGCCTTGACGAGGTCAGAGTAGGCCCAAGAGCCGTTCTGGTAGAAGACGGCCTTGCCGGTTGCGAACTCGTTGGTGGCGTCGTCGCCGGTCTTGGAAGCAAGCTGCGAAGGATCGCAGGTGGAGTCGGTGATGTACAGGTCGAAGATCTGCTTGTAGTTGTCGAGGAACTCACCCTTGATCTCGTCGTCCTCCTGGTTGTGCTCCTTCTCAAACTCGTAGTAGAGCGGCATGTTGGCAAGGTGGGTGGTGTAGCGCCAGCTGGAGGAGTCGTCCATGCCGGCGGAAGTGAAGGCACCCTCGACACCAAGCTCGTCCTTGCGGGCCTGGATGTCATCGGCACAAGCCTTCAGCTTGTCGAAGGAGTTGATGTCCTCGGCCTTGTAGCCAGCCTTCTCGAGCAGCTGCTTGTTGTAAATAATGCCGAAGCTCTCCTGAACCCAGTCGATGCACACATCCTTGCCGTCGGACTGCAGAGCCAGGGAGTCATCAATGAGCTCACCGCGGAGCTTGGTATCGGACAGGTCGGCGCAGTAATCCTTCCAGTTCTTAAGACCGGTGGGGCCGTTGACCTGGAACAGGGTCGGAGCGGAGCTCTTGGACATCTCGGACTTGAGCTTCTCCTCGTAGGTGTTGGAGGCAGCGGTCACGATCTTAACCTCGACGCCCTTCTCCTTCTTATAGGCCTTGGCGATCTCCTTCCACTCCTTGTCGACCTCGGGCTTGAATTGGAGGAAGTAGACCTCGGCAGCGTCACCAGAAGCAGAGGAGCCGGAGCCGGCAGAACCACCGCAACCCACGAGGCCCAGACCAAGAACTGCGGCCGCGGAACCAGCAAAGCCCAGGAACTGCCTTCTGCTCATTTCGTTCTTCATTACAATCCACCCTTTCACACCGTGGCGGCACCCTTTGCCGCCGCCTTCGGAGATTGGCTCGGGGACTTTGCCCCTTTTGCTGATTTGAACGATACGCTATTTGGCTAGTTGTTTGAACAAGTATTACTAGAGCGGTAGAAAAACTTCGGTGAACGGTAATTTCAACTTGATACTTGACAAGTTTTGTATAAACAATTATTTGTTATCGAATGCAGAGAAAACGCCCGGTCAAGCCGATGTACCGTCGGTTTGACCGGGCGTTTTCTCTTTGAGGCCATGAGTCTCGTCAGGCTGCGAGCTAGCCGGCTATCGCTTGGAATTGACGCGGTAATGGAAGATCTCGGGGTGTGTGCGAGTGTGCGTCACCTCAAACAAGATGCCATCCGAGGTGTACGACTGACTCTCCATGACGGCAACGCAGTTGTATTTGCCGAGGTCAAGATAGCTGCAGTCCTCATCGTTGGCGAGCTCGACACTCACCGTACGACGGCTCGCCATCACTTTGACACCGCGCTTGTGCTCCAGATAACCGTAAATAGAATCTGCCGCGATCTCGGGAGTCAGGCCCTTGGCGATCGACGCCAAAAAATAGCCATGGTCCACTTGGCGCGCGTTGCCGTTGAGGCTTCGGACACGCACTACGCGAATCAACTCCTCGCCCACCTTAAAGCCCAGGTGACGAGAGAGTTGCTCGGTGCAAACCAGATGTTCGAAAGACTTAACGTCCGTCGATGCAACGGCATTGTTGCGCTTTGCAAACTCGCCAAACGACTCAACCTCTTCGAGTGCGCCCAACATGTCGGTTTCGCCCTTAAGCCAAATAACGCGCACGCCCTTGCCGTGTATGGGCTGCACAAACATCCCGTCGGCCAGCATGCTCAAAGCGCGGCGGACGGTATTGCGCGTGCAGCCAAATTCCGCGGTCAGCTCGGCTTCGGTTGGCAGCATCTCCTGAAACGCATAGGTCCCATTAATGATGCGCGAGCGTATTTCTCGGTAGATTCCTTCGTATATCGCTTTTGGCATTGTTTCACCTCTACATTATTCATTTCCGGCTAGGCACGATAGCATTTCTTAAAGTTGTTTAAACCGAATATCGGTAAAGCGACAGGATTTAACCGTTGACGGTTTCTGTCATGCCCAAATCGGTTTCGCTCAAAACTGCCGGTACGACAATCGTCTGGTCCTCTACAATGAATCCATTGTTTAAACGTTTCCCCACGCGCAACGCGCCTCGATATTCGGAAGGCAGAACATGCTGCAAAAAATCCAACGCTTTGGCGGGGCAATGTTCGCGCCCGCCATGCTGTTTTCTATATCAGGCCTCATGGTCGGCGTCTCCGCTCTCGCAACGACTGCGGACATCGTCGGCGATCTCGCCGTATACGGAACCCCTTGGTACGTTTTCTGGGCTATCATCCAGCGCGGCTCGTGGACGGTCTTTAAACGCCTCCCGCTCCTTTTTGCCGTAGCGCTGCCCATCGGTCTTGCCCAAAAACAACCGGCTCGTTGCTGCCTCGAGGCTCTCGTCGCCTATTTTGCCTACTGCTTCTTTTTGAGCGAGATCATTAAGCTGAGCGGAGACAACCTTGGACTTGAGTACCCGTCATCTTTGACCTCCGCCAGCGGTATCACCGTCATCGACGGCATCAAGACGCTCGACACCGGCATTATCGGCCCGCTGGCGGTATCGGCAACCGTCGTCGCCATCCATGACCGCTTCTACGATGCCAAAATTCCCGATTGGCTCGGCACCTTCTCGGGCTCCTCGCTGGTCTACCTCATCAGCTTTTTTGCCGTGTTTGCCCTTGCCGCTATCTCGGCCGCCATCGTGCCCTACGTATACGATGTAACTGATACGCTGCGTCACGCGCTTGCAGGCGTCGGTCCCTTTGGCGTGGGTATCTTTGTCTTTTTAGAACGAGCACTCGAGCCCTTTGGCCTGCACCACCTGCTCTACATGCCGATCTACTACGACAACCTGGTCATTAACGACGGCATCTACGCCACGTGGAGCAGTTTGCTCCCCATCCTCTCCCATAGCACGCGCCCCCTTAATGAACTTGCGCCGTGGGCCGGTTTTACCGCCACCGGCTGGGTCAAGCTCTTTGGCCTTCCTGCCATCGCAGCTGCGTTCTACTCCACCGCAAAACCCGAGCGCCGCGCCGGCCTCAGGGTCATCCTTGCTCCCGCCATCATCGCCTCGGTGGTTTGCGGGGTTACCGAGCCACTCGAGTTTCTCTTTATGTTCACCCACCCCGGGCTCTTTTTGCTCTACGCCGTCTTATCGTCTTGCCTTGCCACAACCATGAATCTCTTTGGCATCGTCGGCATCTTCTCGGGCGGCCTGATGGAGATGGCAGCCTTCAACTTTATTCCGCTCATGCGCACGCATGCCGGTGCCTATCTTTTGGCGCTCGGTATCGGCCTTGCCTTTAGCCTCATCTTTTTTGTTAGTTTTCGAGCACTCATCTTGGTCTATGACCTTAAGACTCCGGGCCGCGAGGATCATGTCGCCAATCGCGCGGCAATCGATTGTTTAACGGGAAGCGACTTTGCCAAAGAGCAATCTCCCAATGACGAGGTCAATAGTCGATCCGATCAAGATCACGTCCTCGCTGAGCGGGTAATTCAGCTTTTAGGTGGCGTTGGCAATATCGTGGGCGCAACCAACTGCGCCACGCGCCTGCGCGTCGAGGTCGCAGACCCTTCCATCGTTGCAGATAACGCGTCGTTTGTCGCGGTGGGCGCCAAGGGCCTCATCATTACGGGCAAGACCGCCCAGGTGGTCATCGGCATCTCCGTTCCCCGCGTTAAAGAGCATTTTGACCAGATCATGGGCCTCGAGCCGGAATTTGTGCCCACCACCTCGGCCTCCCCTGCCGCCAGCGCAGCCCATAAGCGCGGCGATATTTGCTTCTTCGATATCGACGGAACGCTCGCCTGGCAAGACCCCAGGCTCGCCCAAGACCTTCCCGAAGACGAGCGGGACCTCTCCCCCTATCCCAACGAGGCGGTTTCGCAGGCAATCCGCGAGTTTGTCGCCAACGGCAACATGGCCTTTATCTGCACGGGACGCACCCTGAGCTGCATCCACCCCAAACTTCTTGAGCTGCCTTGGACCGGCATCGTCTGTCTTGCGGGCGGTTACGCCGAGATCAACGGACACGCAATTCGCGATCTGTCGATGACACCCAGCATGCTGCAGCATCTTGCCCCCTATCTTGAGCAATCGGGCGAGGCCATCCGCTTTGAGGGCCTCAACGGCGTCGTGCGCATGAGTGCCGATGCCCCCGATGCCCCCGGATACGCGCGCACCCTGGGCGACGCAGTCACGCAGCTGCAACATTACAGTGTCTACAAGATCTTGATGTCTACATCGCTCGCCAACCACATCGCTCAAGATAAGACACTTGAGCCGCTGCTGTGCTTTAACGAGCTCGAACTCGAGGTAACCGAAATCTCGCCCCGCGAATGCACGAAGCGCGGGGGCATCCAGTCTGTACTCGACGCCCTCGACCCCCACCACGGAACCGTATACGGCATTGGCGACGCCAGCAATGACGTCTCGCTGATGAACGCCGTCGATGTCGGCATTGCGATGGGCAACGCGCCGGACTATCTCAAGGATAAGGCCGATTACGTGACCGACACCGTCGATCACGACGGTGTCGTTGCGGCGCTCGAGCATTTTGGGCTGATTTAGGCGCGCTCCATCAAACGCACGCCCGTGGTCCCAAATCGCCAAAACTGCCGCGCCAAACGCCCTAATGTGGCAATATGTTGTCTGCATATTGCATCAACGCAACCTCAGAAAGAATGCGAGAACCCGTGTCCAGTCCGTTTACCAGCTTTTTAGCCCAGCACTTTGACCAGATTAACGACTATCTGGCCACGTTCTTTGACGGACAGGCGACCTCTGCCGATATCGAGCGCTACCTGTATGCGCCGCTCTCGGCTTTTACGGCCAACGCCGGCAAGCGCCACCGCCCGCTTATCTGCATGCTCGCCGCAACCGCAGTGGGCGGTAGCTTTGAGAGCGCCCGCAGCGCCGCGGCAGCCATCGAGCATTTCCAGTCGGGCGCGCTGATCCACGACGACATCGCCGACAACGGACAGCTTCGTCGAGGCAAGCCCTGCATGCACCTTACCGAGGGCACGGGCCTTGCCATCAATTGTGGCGACCTGGCGCTCACCATGGTCACCAAGACGGTTCTCGACGACCCTACGCTGGAGTCCGACGTGAAGCTGCGCGTGCTCCACGAGCTTACCGAGATGATCGTCCGCACCATTGAGGGTCAAGCACTCGACCTGGGTTGGGTCCGTGACGGGCGCTTTGATATCTCGGTTGATGACTACCTGGACATGGCGACGCACAAGACCGCGTTTTACAGCGGAGCCACGCCGCTTGCCGCCGGAGCCATTATCGGCGGCGGCAGCGATGAGCAAATCGAAGCGCTGCGCGCCTTTGGCCTGCACACAGGCCTTGCCTTTCAGATTCAGGACGACCTGCTCAACCTTGTCGGCACTAAGGAAGCCGCCAACAAGGACTTCCGCACCGACATCACCGAGGGCAAGCGCACGCTTGTCGCCGTACACGCCCTCTCTGATGAGCGCCACCACGACGAGGTCGAGGCGATTCTTTCCTCGGGCACCGATGATCCCGCGCAGCTCGCACGCGCCGTGGAGATCTTCCAGGAGACCGGCTCCATCGATTACGCCCACACTTACGCGCTCGACCTGACTGCTAAGGCCAAAGCGGCCATCGAGAACGTTGAGCTTGATCCGCACGCACGCGAGCTGTTCCTCTCCATGGCAGATTTCTTTGTGGAGCGTCTTAACTAACGGGGGTTATAAAACCTGTCAGCAGCGTATTTAGGCACAACTTGCTACACTGTTGAGTGCATGTTTATGCATCCCTTTGCGTTGTCTATCCGACAGACGCTCAAATAGTACGAATGGTACGCCGAAAGGGGTTCGTTCATGGAACCTATTACAACGGGTATGCAAGGAGCAGCCGTCGAGGACGTGCAGTCTCGTCTCCTGCAGCTCGGCTACACGATTGATGCCGCCGAAGTCACCGACAAGTACTTTGGAGCCACCACTGAGCAGGCCGTCAGCACCTTCAGGCTCGACAGCGGCCTTGCTGCCGGTCATGCCGTCGATATCCCCTGTTGGAGCGCCCTTGTAGACGCTTCGTATAAGCTGGGCGACCGCACCCTCTATCTGCGCATGCCCAATTTCCATGGCGCCGATGTGCAGGCCCTGCAGCGCGCTCTCAACGTTTTGGGCTTTGCCTGTGGCGAAGACGACGGCTACTTTGGTCCGCATACCGAGGCCGCCCTGCAGCAGTTCCAGGAAAATGTCGGCCTGTTTGCCGACGGCATGGCCTTCCAGGACACCTACGCCTACATCAACCGCCTGCACCATGTGTGGGAGGGCAAGCCCTCGGTCACCGAAGCCGAGTCCCGCATCGGTTTTGCTCGCGCCGCCAACGTGCTCGAGCGCTTCCAGATTGCCGTTATCGGCGAGGACCCCATCGCACGCAGTGTTGCGTCGCGCATGTGGAATATCGCCACGGCAACGACCGACAACAGCGGCATGATGCTCTGCGACTCCGAGGTCCCAACCGACGTTGACCTGGTGCTCGAGATCGCAAGCGACGAGCTGCCCGCCGACGCCGCACCGCGCGCCACGATTGCCCTCGCCGAGTGCCACAACCTGGCCCAGCGCATCCGCACTGCCAATGTCGCCGCGCAGCAGAAGCCGGCACGCATTCGCATTGAGCTCACGGGCATGACGCGCTACAACGGCACCTTCACGGCCAGCGACGCGCAGACACTCGCCGTACGCCTGCTCGACGGCGTTTGCGATGCCCTCGCAGATTAGGTAAACTAAACGAGTTGCTTTTGGGCAACACCACACATTGGGACGTAGTTCAACGGTAGAACTCCGGTTTTTGGTGCCGGCTGTTGGGGGTTCGAATCCCTCCGTCCCAGCCAAAGAAACAAGCCTCTCGAACGCATAGCCGATCGGGAGGCTTTTCTTGTGAGCAAGCGGAGGGATTCGAACCCGCAAGGAATCTACCTATATAAGACAGACGCCCCAGGCCCATAACGACCAAGAGCGCCTTGCATCTAGAATTATCAGCCCTGTTCCGAAAAGCGAGCCGCATGCAACAACCAAGTAACCACAGGCCCCGGGAGAGCGGGGACACCGGCTTAGGTTTATCGCGAGTTCCGCACGAACAGGAGGCCACTTAACCTCGATGTTTTGGACGTGACAGCGAGAGGGGCCCTGGTATGGCAAGGTGACGTGAAACAAGGCGGCGCTGACCTTCTGGTCGCGCCGCCGAAGTTGAACGTCAGATTGCCGTGCCAGGGCCCCTCGCAGCGTCAAGAAGGCCGCCGTTCGGTAGAACGGCGGAGCTAATTGTTCAGCATGCGGTCGAAGCTTCCCGAGTCGCCATCCCGATAGTCTGCGGTCATCAGAATCTCCTGCGGAATGCGCCCGCCCTCGCGCAGCACGTTGCGGAACTGCACGCGCGTAACCATGGGCAGATCCTTGATCGTCGCCGCCAGGTTCTGCGGCACGCCCTGGTTGGCAGCCGCGGGCTCGCACTCGCCGCCGGCCTTCACGCGACGCTTATGCTCGGCGAGCATGGCACGGTACATGCCGGCATGCAGGCGAATCTCAACCACATTGGCATTGCGAGCCTGCTCGACAATGCGCGCGCCCTCGCGATCGATGTCGCCTACGTAGTAGACGTAGTTAAAGCGATAGCCAATCTCAGCCAGATAATCGTCCAGGGCATGCGAGACGCTCGCCTTGCATCCGCCGCCAAAAATCACGCCGCCCACCTTGATGCCAAAGAGCTTGGCGTGCTTGCGGCCACGCAGCAGCTTGACGATCTCGTCGTAGGTGTCCAGGTTCTCGACCATAATGAACGGCTTGTCGGCGCCCAGCGTAAAGAAGCCCGTAAAGTGCACGGGGCGATTGGGGGCGACCTTGATCGCCTGCATGCTGATGCCCTTTTCGGTCATACGCCTGATCAAGCGCTCACCGTGCTTGCCGTCAAAAGCCTTCTCGTCGTTAAAGATCTGGTAGGCACGCTGGCGGCGCGAGGCAACCGGCGTATCGGCACCTCGGTTCTGCTCGATCCAAGCCTGGATGATTGCGATTTCCTCGGCAATCTTGCGGTTGGACATCTCGTTGTGCTGAGTGCGCTGCGGAGCCTTTTTGCCGCCCTTGCCCTCGACCTTTACGATCTGTGTCTGCTGCTCCTTGATCTTAGAGAGCGCCGTAGGCGTAGGGACAACCTTGAGCAGCTGCCTGCCTAAAACGCGGGCAAGGGCAAACGCCGAGACCTCGCCGTGGACGGACGACTTGGGCTGCTGGGCAGCAGTATCTGCTGCGGCAGACTCCGGCTTCCTCTGAGACTTGCGCTTAGAATCGCCTTGGGAATTGCGCTCGCGCTTCGGCATAGACGCCTGCTTCTGCGGACGAACGGACTTGCTCTCCTTCGCCGGCTGGCGCTTAGGCTGCCCCGAAGAAACCTCGGCCTTCGCATCCTCGTTCTGCGGCGTGGTCTTCTCGGCCGCAGTCTCGGCATGGGGACTGCGGCCCCCACGATGGCGACGGCGGCGAGGCTTGCTCGACGCGCCCTGCTCCGCCTGCTCATCAGTAGGCTGCTGGCCCTTGGCCTCGGCATCAACCTCAAGCTGCGGCTCAACAGGCTTTTGCTCGCGAGCCACCGGCTCAACGGCCTTCTCGTCCTTCTCGCCCTGAGTGGTCGAAGCCGGCTCGCTCTTCTCCTGACGCCTTACGGGATACGCGCGCCCCGCAAAACCACGTCCGGGACGGCATGAACCCGGAGCCTTCTTGGCAGACTCCTCAACATCGTCTGCAACCTCAGAAGACTCTTCAACCTCACGCGCGGCATCCTGCTGTGCAGCCTTAAAGTGAGCACCGCGACGGCGCTTGGGCTCTTGGGCCTCCACGGGCTTTTGCTCCTTCGTGGGCTTCTGCGACTCGGCAGCAACCTCGGTCTCAACAGCCTCGGCATCCGTCTCACCCTTTTGAGCAACGGCGCGACGGAAGCGCTCCTGCTGGGCGCGGCGCTGCGCATCGCGCTTGCCACCCCCGCCAAAACCGCCGCGTCCTGCCTTGGCCGTAAAGGCACGCACGACGTTCTCATCGAGCAACTCATCGGTATCGACATGCTCACGCGGAGCAGTTTCTTCCACAGCAGGCACGTCAGCGGAATCCTCGACGACAAAATCCTCGACGGACTCGGCAGGCTGCTCCTGGGCATCGCGGATCTCGGCATTGATGGTATAGAACGCCGGGCGCCCGTTAATGCCGCTACCCTCGATCTTGGTCACGATATTTGCCGCGATAAGCTCATCGCGCATCGCCTTGGTGTCACATTCCTTATCGACGGAGCGGAAAATTTGCGCCAGCGCGCTCGACTTGATCTTGAGCGCCTTGCGGCAAAGCAGGTCGTAGGCAACCAGCTTGGCACGCTCAGCAGAAAGCGATGTCTGGCTGCTCAGACGCTCAGCCAGGGCATCGACATTATTTTGGTTATCGGAATATACCGTCTTGGCCACGGGGCCCCTTTCATATGTACACATATACGTCTATATGGTACAACGCGCGCCCTTATCCACGCAAAACATCTGCGAGAACACTCGAGCGTCACCCGCTTTTGCATGAAAAAAGACCGAGCCCGCGAAGTCGCGGACCCGGTCTTTCCGAGTCAAATGGATGGGAGATTCAACCCGTCCGACCGACTAGGCCTTGGCGGCCTCGGCGTCGGCAGGAGCCTCAGCGGCAGCGGCGCGACCGTACTCGGCCTTGCCCATATCGGACCACTCGGGCTCCTCGTCGGGCATGGAACCGGCCTCCTTGCCGAAGAGCTCCTTGAGGCAGTTGACGGCGACGATGAGGCCCAGGACCATCAGCAGGACGGCGAAGACAAGCTGCAGGCCCTTGGTGGCGGCGACGGAGACGGCGGCCGTGGTGGCGGTAGCCGGGATGGTGCCGAAGAAGCCGTAAGCCTGGACAGCGGCCATGCAGCCCATGGCGCTCTGGACCAGCGAGGTGAAGGTGCAGCAGAGCAGGAAGACGACGGGCACGTAGAGCATCCAGCCCTTGCGGCCGGTACACTTGCAGAACACGGCGAGGGTGATCATGGTCATGCCGCCGAGCAGCTGGTTGGAAGCACCAAAGAGCGGCCAGATGTTGGCATAGCCACCAAAAGCGAGGGCGAGACCGGGAAGCAGGGTAACGACCGTGGCGAACCAGGGGTTGCCGAGGACCTTCATGTAGCCGGCCTTGGACTCGATGGCCAGGGCATCGTTGGTCTGGGCAAAGAACTCGGAGAACGAAGTGCGGGCGATGCGGGCGACGGCGTCGAGCGAGGTCAGGGCCAGAGCGGAGACGTTCATGGTCATAAAGACGGTAGCGAGCGTGCCGTCAACACCGAAGGCCTGCATACCGCGGGAGATGCCAGCGGCGAAGATCTGGAACGGGGTGGAAGCGACACCGGCGTTGAGGGCGCCGGTACCGGCGGTGTTCATGTCGGAGAACATGATGCCGGCGACGATGATGGCAAGGATGCCGACGAAGGACTCGACGATCATGGCGCCGTAACCGACCTTGACGGCGTCCTGCTCCTTCTCGACCTGCTTAGAAGAGGTGCCGGAAGAAACGAGGCTGTGGAAACCGGAGAGAGCACCGCAAGCGACGGAGACGAACAGGACCGGGAACATCATGCCGGAGGCAGTGGAGAAGCCGGTGAAGACCGGAGCGGTGATAGTGGCCTGACCGTTGACGCCCAGGACGACGATGCCGAGGACAGCGCAGACGATCATGACGATCATCATGATGGAAGTGAGGTAGTCACGCGGGGTCTTGAGCATCTGGATGGGCATAGCGCCAGCGAAGACCAGGTAGACCATGACGACGGCGAACCACTGGAACTTATCCAGGTAGACCGGGAACTGCATACCGACGGCGAACATGAGAACCATGAGGACCACGCCGGTGACGAACTCGGCAGCGCCGGTGAGGTTGAACTTCTTCTGGGCCCAACCAAAGGCGATAGCGACGAAGGTGAACAGGATGGAGATGGTACCAGCGCAGCCGGCGGCATAGGACTTGGTGAAGTCGATGGCACCGGTAGCAGCACCAGAAGCGTCAACGGCCGGGGTGAACATGAACGTCTTGCAGACCATGTCGGTGAAAGCGGCGATGACGATGATGCAGAACAGCCAGCAGAACAGCAGGAACAGGCGACGGCCGGTCTTGCCGATGTACTTCTCGATGAGCTGAGCGAGCGACTTGCCGTTGTTCTTCATCGAAGCGTACAGGGCACCAAAGTCGTGGACGGCACCAAAGAAGATGCCGCCGACGAGGACCCAGAGCACGACAGGCAGCCAGCCAAAGGCCATAGCGACGATCGTACCCGTGACAGGGCCAGCACCGCAGATCGAGCTGAACTGGTGCGAGAACGCGGTGAAGGCGGAGACGGGCGAGAAGCTCTTGCCGTCCTTCATGCGCTTGGCCGGCGTGAGGGCCTCTTTGTCAACGCCCCACTTGTTGGCCAGCCATCGGCCATAGCCCAGATAGCCGCAGGCGAGCACCGCCGCGGCCACAACCATGAGCAAAACTCCGTTCATTACATTTCCTCCTCTAAAAAGAACTTCCTAGACATAAAAAATGAGGGCCGTCGGTTGCGCTCGACGGCCCTCATCTTCATCAGCCGCCCGTTATCGTACGGGCTAGCTGTATGTGCTAACCCGCATCAGATAATTACTACGCTGATAATGTTTAGCTGATGCGTGAACATGTCTAAGAAATCCTCTTCAATCATGATGCGAACGATCCGTGCGTGTTCACATCCCCCAGTGGTTGAAAAGGAGTATGAAACTTTAGTTACCTAAAGTCAACGCAAATTTGTAATGAATTTTCAACTTTTTTTGAATTTCTCGGTATAAAACGCCACTGACCTCGGACTTTACCCCACGACAGTTTTTGCATGAGAGATGCCCCTGAGAGCCGCGGGAGCCGGGCGGCGCATATGAACTTTCCTGCTCTACAGTCCTGCGCAAGACGGAAAGCACATTAAGTGCTTTCCTTTGCGTGCGGAACTCGCGATAAAGTTCATATGCGCCGCCCGGCTCCCGCGGCTCTCAGGGGCTCCCATCCCAAATGCGGAGCAAAGCTCCGCACACCATCTTTTTCTTTCAGCTAAAGCACGCCGGAAATTCGACGCAGCTGGCTAACCTTGCCGGACATTGTCGACGCCGAACCAACTCAGAAGCTATATCGATACAGAAAGGTCCCCGGACGGAGGGGCCGGATATAAGGTTTATCGCGAGTTCCGCACGCAAAGAAGGCCACTTAATGTGGCCTTCGTCTTGCGCAGGACTGTAGAGCAGGAAACCTTATATCCGGCCCCTCCGGTCGGGGACCGCACCCGTACGACTACAGCGTCATGTTCGGATCGGCGTCGACGTCGAACGGCGAGATTTCACCTCGGTCGAATTTACGGCGGGCGACCTCCGCGATCATGGCTGCGTTATCGGTACAGGCAGACAAGGGCGGCACCGTTACGCGAATCCCCTGACGCCCAAGCTTCTTGATCATCATCTCGCGCAGATGCGGGTTGGCCGAGACGCCGCCGCCGATGCAGTATTCCTTACATCCGGTAGCGTGCAATGCGTTTTTGGCCTTCTTGTACTGCACGTCAAAGACAGCCGCCTCAAACGAAGCCGCCAGATCGGGCAGGTGAATCGTGCGCCCGGCCTTGGTCTCCTGCTCGATGTAGAGCGTCACGGCCGTTTTAAGACCCGAAAGCGAGAAACGATAGTCTCCCCTGCTGTTAAGCGCACGGGGGAAATCGATCGCGCGGGGATTGCCCGTCTCGGCCAGCTTGGAAATGATGGGGCCACCGGGATAGCCCAGACCCAATGCCTTGGCTACCTTGTCGAAGGCCTCGCCCACAGCGTCGTCGAGCGTCTCACCGAGCACCTCGTAGTCGCCCCACGCCTTCACGTGCACGAGCATGGTGTGCCCACCCGAGACAAGCGTGAAGATAAACGGCGGTTTGAGGTCGGGTTGCGCCAGCAGGTTGGCAAACAGGTGCCCCTCCAGATGGTTGACGCATACGAGCGGCTTACCGGCAGCGTAGGCAAAGCCTTTGGCAAAGGCAACGCCCACCACGAGGGCGCCCACCAGGCCCGGACCCTGTGTCACGCCCACGGCGGCAAGCTCGCTGGGGGCAATGGCTCCACCCTCAAGACCAAGCGATGCTGCGGCATCCTCGAGCGCCGCATCCACGACACTCACAATCACCTCAACGTGTTTGCGCGAGGCGATCTCGGGCACCACGCCGCCAAAGCGGGCATGAAAATCAATCTGTGTCGACACCTGGTTGGCCAGCATATTGCCATCCGCATCGATAATCGCCACGGCCGTCTCGTCGCAGGAACTCTCGATAGCGAGCACTAGGCGGCGGCGTTCAATTTCGGCACGCTCCCCCTCGGAGCGCCCGGGCGCAGGCAGCGGCCATACGCGCTGCTCTGCCGCCGTCGGCTCGGGCGAAGCATTGTCGACCGGAAGCACGAGGGGCAGCGGGGCCGTCATGACGATGGCATCCTTGCCGGCACCATAGTAGCCGCGGCGCCGTCCTGCCTCGGTAAAGCCCAGAGCGTTATAAAGCGCGATCGCTCCCTCGTTGCCGTCCTCGACCTCGAGCGAAGCCGTGGTGCAGCCGAGCATCTGGGCATCATAGCTCACGTGCGACAGAAGCTTGCGGGCGATACCCTCACGGCGATGAGTCGGATCGACGGCAACGTCCATAATCTGCACGTCCCCGTCGACGACCATGCCGCCGGCAAGACCCAGCAACTGACCGTCGTCGTGCGCCACCCACCAGCTACGCGGAGCGGCAACGTCCTCGCCCAGCTCGGACAAGAACATGCCCGGCGTCCACGCCTCGTGTCCGGCGCCTTCAAAGCAGGCGGTCTCCAGTGCGCTCGCGCCCTCGGCATCCGCCGCGCCCATGGGACGGAACTGCAGATGACGACCGGCGAGCTCATCGGCAACGCCCGTAATTTCGCTCTGCGCACTCTCGGCAAGACCAAGACGCTTGCGCTCGTTTTCCTCGGCATCCGAAAGGCGCGTGTAAATCGGCAGGACGCGAGCCGGATCGCCGTCACCCGCAGCGTGCGCGAGCAGCAAGCCCTCGCCCGAAGGCCACCACAGGTCGCGCTCCACGCAGCGGGCGATCTCGTCCTCACCCAGCAGCTTGCCATAGCGCACGAGACCGTCGCCGGTCAGCTGAACCTGGTCCCAGTCCGCTGCTTGGCGCCACTCATCGAGCGCCACGGCGGCCTTGACCACGTGTTCGCGCTCAAATTGACGCTCGGGGCCCTCATCGACCAGCATATACAGCGCCGGATATACCTCACCGCGCATAGCATCGGCCAAGATACCAAGCTTGCCGCGCACGCCAGCCTTCCACGCCGTCCAAGCGCAAGCGTCAAGCGTTGACACGCCCAGCAGCGGAACATTGGCACCACGTGCGAGGCCCTTGGCAGTGGAGATGCCGATGCGCACACCCGTAAACGACCCCGGGCCGCGGCCGACCACGTAGCAACCAACATCGCTGCGATCCAGACTGGCTTGAGCCAGCACACCATCAACGGTATTCACGAGCTCAACGTTGGCGTGACGGCGACACATGTGGTCGCCACTCACGAGCTTCGTCTCGCCCGTCTGTCTATCAATCCAACTTGCCGCGCAGGCAAGCATGTCGGTCGAGGTATCGAGCGCCACCACCAGCGCGTTGTCGTTATGCAAGCTCATCTTGTACAGCCTTATCAATCAAATGGGAAAGCTCCATTGCGCGGTCACCGTGCGCCTCGAGCGTTATCGTTCGCACATCACTGTCGCCCTCATCACGCTTGAGCGTCACCGAAAGATACTCATCCGTCAGCTCGTCTTGGAATTGTTCGCCCCATTCCAGCAGGCAAGCACCCTCATAGCCCAGCACATCGAAAATGCCCGTATCCTCGAGCTCGTAGGCATGCTCCAGACGGTATAGATCAAAGTGAAACAGCGGAATACGGCCTTGATCGTGAACGGCCATGAGCGCAAACGTAGGACTCGTAACCATATGCCCATCGCCCAGCCCGTGCGAGACGCCCTTGGTAAAGTGAGTTTTGCCCACTCCCAGGCCACCGGTCAGGATGAGCACATCGCCGTCCTCAAGGCACGGTGCAATTAGCTCGCCAAAGTACTCCGTATCGGCAGCGCAAGTCGTTTTGTAAGTACCTACCCCCAGGCGCTCCAGGGACATATATGCTCCTTATTATTCCGAGGCGTCCTCTGGTGCGGGATGTCGCTCCAGATAATCGCCCAGCATCTTAAAGTCTTCCTCCAGCAGCTCCTGCCACGCCGGATTGCGCAGCGCTGCTGCCGGATGAAAAGTGGGCATTACTACAAAATGCCCCATCTGGTGGAACCTGCCGCGCAGCTTAGTAATGCCAATCTCGGTCTTAAGCACAAAGTGCGTCGCGGGGTTGCCGAGCGTCACGATAATATCGGGCCAGATGCTTCGAATCTGCTCACGCAAAAACGGCGAGCAAGCCAGCACTTCCTCGGGACGCGGATTGCGGTTTCCCGGCGGGCGGCACTTAAGCACGTTGGCAATGTAGACGTCTTCGCGTTTGAGCCCCGCCAGCGACAAAATGCCGTTGAGGTCCTCGCCTGCCGCCCCCACAAAGGGCTCGCCCTGCAAATCCTCATTGCGGCCCGGCGCCTCACCAATAAACATCACGCGAGCGCGGGGGTTTCCCACGCCAAACACGATATTGTGACGCGACTGGTAGAGCTGGCAGAGGTGACAATCGCCCAGAACGGCCTCAATTTCCTCGAGTGCGACCTCACGTGGTGCCTGATGGGTATGGCCGGGGATGTGCATGACGCCCATAGCGGCTCCTACACGTAGACCTTGTCGAGACGCATGCCAAAGCCGCAGGCGACCTCGTAGTTAATCGTTCCGCGCAGTCGGGCCATCTCGTCCATAGTGATCTCGGCATCGCCATCGCGGCCGACAATAATCATCTCGTCACCATACTCGGCCTCGGGAATCTCGTGTGCCGGGTTGGACTGAATGGCGACCATAAACTGGTCCATGCAGATATTGCCAACCTGATGCACGCGCTCGCCGCGATACAGCACATCCATATGATTGGAAAGCGTACGCGATAGGCCATCGGCATAACCGATCGGCAGCGTGCAGATCTGAACGCGCGTACGCGGTACGCGGTAGGTAAAACCGTAGCCCACGCCCTCACCCATCGCAGGGTGTGCCACGCGCGTCACACGCGCATGGACGCTCATAACGGGATCAAGCTGCATCACGCGGCCACTCAGCTCGCACGGCTGCATGCCATACAAGCCAACGCCGGCGCGGATCATATCAAAATGCATCGAGGGGTCGAGCATCGAGGACGGCGTGTTGGCGCAGTGCACGATACCGCACTCAAAACCCGCATCCTTAATGGCCTGAACGGCCTCGGTAAAGCGCTGACACTGCAGCTTGTAGTCCCAGCCCGAAGGTTCATCGGCCGTGGCGAAGTGCGTAAATACGCCGTCGCACTGAATACCGCGATGGAAATTAATACCGCGGACAAAGTCGAGCACCTGCGTGTAATGTACGCCAATGCGGTTCATGCCCGTCTCGATGGCGAGATGATACTTGCCCACCTTGCCCGCCGCGACGGCACATTCGCCATACGCAAGAGCAAAGTCAGACGTATAGACCGAAGGCATGATATCAAACTCGAGCAACGTCGGAATGGCCTCGATAGGCGGCTCGCTTAGGATGAGGATGGGCTTCGTAATCCCGCCCTGTCGGAGCTCAACGCCCTCGTTAACCGTCGCCACGGCAAACATGTCGGCACCGGCCGAATACATGATCTTGGCGCACTCAACAGCTCCATGACCATAAGCATCGGCCTTAACCACGCAGCACAGGCGCTGACGTGGATTCAGTAAATTCTTATAGGCCCTCGTGTTGCGACGGAGCGCCCCGCGGTCGATCTCGACCCAGGACCAGCGCGTCAAATCGGCTTTATTCATGATTAGTCATCCGACCCTTCGTCCATGATTCCCAGATCTTCGAGCGCATCCTTTGCCGCCAGTTCCATGGCAGGACCGATCAAGTCGATAAGATCGGTCGCGATGACGCTCTTCTCACCATACTCCGTCGCCGCGGCAAAACCGACGTAGCTGTGAAGTGCGACGGCGTACGAATACAGCAACTCCCAACGATCCATCTCGTCGCGCATGGTGGCAAGCGTGCCGGCCAAAATACCCGCGAGAACATCACCCGAACCGGCAGTTGCCAGAGAAGCCGGACCCGAGAGCGGCAGCAGCACACGCTCAACGCCACAGATAGCCGTCGTCGGCCCCTTGGCAATGACAACCAGGTTGTCGGAGCCTGCAGCCCAGACGACCTTCTGCGCGGCCGCAATCGCGGTACCAAGGTCGTTCACCTCGTCACCGGCAACCAGACGCGAAAGCTCACGATAGTGCGGCGTCATAACCAACGGCTGCTCGCGACGATACATCTCGGGGTTACTATCAATACCGTCAATGGCAATCTTAGCAAGGCAGTTGAGTGCATCGGCATCCAAAATAAGCGGTACATCAAGCTCGAGCAAGCCCGAAACCACCTGCATAGCGCCGGCAGACGTCGTCATACCGGGACCGCACAGTACGCAGCTGTACTTCTTTGCAATCTCGCACACCGTCATGCGCGCAGCGGCGCCAAAGGAGCCGCGGGAATCAGACGGAATAGCAAAGACGGGAATCGAAGGAAGTGCCATGCGAATAAGATTAGCGCAGGCGTCAGGAGCCGCGACTGCCACGTAACCAGCACCCGCGCGAGCTGCAGACTTGGCCGCCATAATGGCAGCACCAGGATATTGTGCAGATCCGGCGACAATAAGCACAGAGCCACGGGAATACTTATCGATATTCGTAGGTAGTGGAGCAAAGTAATCAACTAAGTCACCGGGCTCGACAATCTCGGCGGCGTGGTCGACATCATCGATGACCTCGTCAAGACGGTCGTAAAGATTGCCGCAGATCAAATCGCCAGCATACTCAGGGCCATCAGCGCTATACAGACCAATCTTGGGCGCAATCATCGTCACCGTATGCTCGGCACGAATGCAGTCGTCATCAACAACGCCCGTCTCGGCATTCAGGCCCGAGGGGACATCAATGGATACGACACAATCGGCGCATTCATTGACCGTAGGAATCCAGATGGAGAACGGCGCACGCAGATTCCCGTGAAAACCGGTACCAAAAATGGCATCGACAACAACATCGGCCTTATCGATCAAAACCTCGAGTTCGTCACGCGAAGGGCCGACGCAAACGTGCACATCGCGGCCGGCAGTACGACGAGCAACATGACGTGCCAGAGCAGCAGGAATCTCATCCGGTTCAACCGGAGAAACGATATCCACGTCCACACCCTTATGGCTCAGGATATCGGCGGCAACCCAACCGTCGCCGCCATTATTACCAAAACCGACCAGAACGAGAACCCGATCGGGATTGAGCTTCAAGACCTCGTTGGCGGCAAACTCACCCGCTAGCTCCATAAGCTCGGCCTTCGAAGTCCCTTCGCGTTCGATGATATCCTCGAGACGAACGACTTCTTCGGTACTCAAAACCGGTTTCATCTATGCTCCTAGCGTATCTTGCGAAGCATCGCCCAGGTGCTCCGTCAATGCTGAATTCTGCAGCTGCTCAAGCTCATCTAAAACAGAGCGAGCCTCTTTAAATGTCTGCGCAACGCGTTTCTTGGTGCTCACCTTTTCATCTTTTGGCTTAGGCCGAGCATCTTCGGTAATCGCGATGGCATTCGCAACGGCCAAGTCTCCCGTAAGCGTAATGGAAAGAGCGACCTCAACAACACCCAGTTCTTGAGCGATCTCGAGAGCACGGCCCGAAAGCAGCGCCTTCGGTTTGCCGAGTTTATCACGCGTTACCGAAACATCCTTGCGACCCACGCCTTGACTAAAACCCGTGCCGAGAGCTTTAAGCACCGCCTCGCGCGAAGCAAAGCGGCTCGCATAGTGAGCGGCGGGGCGCGATGACGCATCGCAATACGCACGCTCTTCTTCGGTAAACACACGCCGAGCAAACGACGGCGTCTTTTCAAGAATTGATTTCATGCGGGAAATCTCGACGATATCAACGCCGATACCAGCTTCAGCCATGTTCACCTCCATATCGCACAGACTAAGTTATTGTAGCCCGTTCACAGAAGATGCGACAAACGAGGGTTATAAAACACAGCTACTATGTGAGACAAAAGCCCGTAAACGCAAAAAAAGGGGGAGGCCGCGAGGCCTCCCCCTTCTCAGTTCAAGCGTACGGCTCGG
>CABSMQ010000041.1:0-19122 GCA_902478965.1 uncultured Collinsella sp.
CTTCGTTAAACGGGCGCTAGGGCGTCACCCTTACACCAACATTTTCGACGCGATCATAAAGAGGCGGCGGCGGGCGCAATATCTCGATCTGTAACAGTTACGATGCTCAACAGGGCCTAACTGTTACAGATTGAGACAAACGCCGGAATTAGTTTGCCGACCAGGCCCCCAACCACCACAAAGGTGCCTGTCCCCATCGTGGCGGTCGGGCGGCCGGCATAGAAAAAGTCCCCGCCGGGCGTGTGCTCGACGGGGACTTTGCCGTTTGGTGGCTAGTGCTGTAGGTGATTACTCGCCCAGCAGGCTCTTGGTGATGGAAGCGGCGGCCTTCTTGCCGGCGCCCATCGCCAGAATGACCGTAGCGGCACCGGTGACGATGTCGCCGCCGGCCCAGATACGGGGATCGGTGGTCTGGCCGGTCTCCTCGTCGGCAACGATGTAGCCCCACTTGTTGAGCTCCATCTTGCCGCCGATCTTCTTTGCGAAGGGGTTGGCGTTGGTGCCGATAGCCGAGATCGCGACGTCGCAGGGGATCTCCTCGATGGCGCCCTCGATGGGCACCGGACGACGGCGGCCGGACTCGTCGGGCTCGCCGAGCTCCATCTTCTGGACCTTGACGGCGCACACGGAGCCGTCCTCGCCAGCGACAAACTCGAGCGGGGAGACGAGCGGCAGAACCTCGACGCCCTCGGCCTTGGCATGGTGCAGCTCGGCGCGACGGCAGGGCATCTCGTCCTCGGTACGACGGTAGGCGATGATGGCGTGCTCGGCGCCCAGGCGCTTGGCGGTACGGACGGCGTCCATAGCCACGTTGCCGCCACCAAAGACGACGACGTTCTTGCCATGCTTGGTGGGGGTGTCGTACTCGGGGAACTTGTTGGCCTTCATCAGGTTCACGCGGGTGAGGTACTCGTTCGCGAAGAAGACGTTGGGCAGGTTCTCGCCGGGGACGTTGAGGAACTTGGGCAGGCCAGCGCCGGTCGCCACGTAGATGGCGTCGAAGCCCTGCTCGAACAGCTCCTCGGCCGTGGCCATGTTGCCCACGACGGAGTTGTACTCAAACTTGACGCCCATGTCCTCCAGGCCGTCAATCTCGCGCTTGACGACTGCCTTGGGCAGACGGAACTCGGGGATGCCGTAGACCAGCACGCCGCCGCCGGTAAAGAAGGCCTCAAAGACGGTGACGTCAAAGCCGTTGCGGGCGAGCTCGCCGGCGCAGGTGATGCCGGACGGGCCAGAGCCGACGACGGCGACCTTCTTGCCGTTCTTGGGGGCCATCTTGGGCGTGGAGGCGAGCTCGGGGCGGTCACCCAGGAAGCGCTCGAGCTGGCCGATGGCCACGGGCTCGGACTTCTTACCACGGATGCACTTGCCCTCGCACTGGTTCTCCTGCGGGCAGACGCGACCGCAGATGGCGGGAAGCATGGAGTCCTCGCGGATGGTATCGAGGGCGCCGCCGAAGTCCTTCGCGCGGATTTGCTCGATAAAGCGGGGGATGTTGATGTTGACGGGGCAGCCCTCAACACAGAACGGCTTCTTGCAGTTGAGGCAGCGCTCGGCCTCGGCCAGCGCCATCTCCTCGGTGAAGCCCTTGTCGACGGGGCGGAAGTCGCAGGCGCGCTCGGCAGCCGGCTCCTCGTTATCGGGGGTGCGGGGCGACTTCATATCGGCAACGAAACGACCATTAACTAGTGGCATGCGCAGCTCTTTTCCTCATAGGCCTTGAGGGACTCGCCCTCTTCGGAACGGTAAGCGGCCTGGCGGGCACGAAGGTCATCCCAGTCGACCAGGGTGGCATCGAAGTCGGGGCCGTCGACGCAAGCGAACTTGGTCACGCCGCCCACCTCGACGCGGCAGCAGCCGCACATGCCGGTGCCGTCAACCATGATGGGGTTGAGCGACGCGGTGATGGGGGTGTCGTACTTCTGGGCGGTGAGGGTCGAGAACTTCATCATCGGAACGGGGCCGACGCAGAAGACCTGGCTCACGGCCTTGTCCTGCAGCAGGCGCTCCAGCGGAGCGGTGACAACGCCCTGCTCGCCGTAGGAACCGTCGTCGGTAGTGATGTGGATGTGGTCCTCGTCGAGGAGCTCGCGGAACTGGTCCTCCATGAGCAGGAGGTCCTTGGTGCGGGCGCCCATGATGGCGTGGACCTCATGACCGGTCTCGACCAGGTGCTTGGCGACCGGGAAGGCAATTGCCAGACCGACGCCGCCGCCAATGACGGCGCAGGGGCCCTCGGCCATCTCGGTTGGAACGCCCAGCGGGCCCACGACGTCGCGCAGCGACTCGCCGGCCTCGTAGGTGGAAAGCATCTCGGTGGTCTTGCCGATCACCATGAAGATGAACTCGACCCAGCCCTCGTCACCGTTCCAGCCGGCCAGGGTAAACGGGACGCGCTCGCCCGTCTCGTTGGCGCGAACCATGAGGAACTGTCCAGCGTGCGCATGCTTGGCGATTGCAGGCGCCTCGATGCGGAACTTGAACACCTTCTCCGAGAACTGCGTCTTCTCCAGGATCTTATACATAGAACCCCTCTCTTGTTAGGGCCGCCGAACCGTGCCTCCACGGAAATGGACGGTAGCCCGAATAAAACCGTACGCGCACAGGCGTTGTGCAGACATACGGTGCAAATTATACCCTCATGGACATGTCGCTTACGTGTATCTTCGGCGGTTGGGAGCAGGGTTTATCCACTTTGGCCTACCAAATAGGGGCAGGTTTATTTTGGTCAGTTTTATCGGGTAAAACGGCAAAGGGGGCCGGCCTCGGGTTGTGATGAGGCCGGCCCCCTTTGGGGCGCTATGTGTGTAAGTCGGCGCGCGGTTGATTGCGATGCCGCAACTGAGGTGTTTCCGCAGATAAAACCTGCCAAAATAAGCCTGTCCCTAAATGGTAGGCTTTAGTGCTTGCCGTTGGCGGAAGCGGCGCCGTTGACGTGATCGCGGGCGTAGATTACGCCGTGCACGATCGCCAGGCCGGCGGCGTCGGCGGCGCGGGCGCAGGTGTCCTGGAAGTCCTCGGCCTCGCGGGCGCGCAGCTGCTTGAGCACGTAGTCTGCGACAGCCATCTTGCCGGGAGGGTTGCCGATACCGGTGCGGATGCGGCTGAAGTCGCGACTGCCCATCTTGTCGATGATGGAACGCAGCCCGTTGTGGCCAGCATGGCCGCCGCCCACCTTAACGCGTACGTCGCCGGCGGGAATATCGAGCTCATCGTGGATTACAAGCAGCTCCTCGGCCTTGATTTTGTACTCGCGGCAAAGCTTGGAGATGGGACCGCCCGAGGTATTCATGTACGACTGTGGCTTGACCAGCACAATCTGACGCTTGCCGCCCTCTTCCTCGGGGTCGTTGATGTTAATGAGCGCGACCTCGGCGCCGGCCTGGTTTTTCCAGTACGTGACACCGGCCTGACGGGCCAACTCGTCGATTGCTTTGAAGCCAGCGTTGTGGCGGGTCTCGGCATACTCATCGCCAGGGTTGCCAAGTCCAGCAACCATGCGAATCTTAAGCGGCTGTGCAGCTGCCATATGCTTCCTTTCGTTACACAAAAGTTTAATCAACGACAAAGGCTACCACGCCCGCCGAAGGCGAGACTTCGTTTCAGCGAAATCCCACCAGACAAAAGCACGGTCGCGGCAGAGCGAGCCGCCGAAACAGAAGAAACCCCCGCGCGACCTTTGCGAAGCAAGGGGGAGTGCGGGGGTTTCTTCTGTTTCGGCGGCGATGCGCCGGGTTGCAAGGACGATGCGACTACAGCGCGAAGTCGCCGCCGACGAGCGTAGAGACGGGCTCCTCGTGGTAAACGGCGGAGATGGCCTGGGCGAACTCCTCGGCGACCGAGATGGTCTTGATCTTGCCGCCGACCTCGACGGGGATGGCGTCGGTGACGACGCACTCGACGATCGGGGCGTCGTTCAGGCGCTCGATGGCCGGACCGGAGAAGATACCGTGGGTGGCGCAGACGTAGATGTCGCCAGCGCCCATAGCCTTGAGCTCCTTGACGTTGGCGCACAGGGTGCCAGCGGTGTCGATCATGTCGTCATTGATGACGCAAGTCTTGCCCTTGATGTCGCCGATGATGCCCATGACCTCGGCAGCGTTGTGGCGCGGACGACCCTTGTGGGCGATGGCCAAGTCGCAGCCGAGCATGTCGGACAGCTTCTTGGCGGCCTTGGCACGACCCACGTCGGGGGAGACGACAACCAGGTTGTCGGTGTCGAAGTGCATGTCGTTGTAGTACTGGCCAAACAGCGGCAGTGCGGACAGGTGGTTAACCGGGATATCGAAGAAGCCCTGGATCTGACCCTGGTGCAGGTCGAGGGTGATGATGCGGTCGACGCCGGCGCGCTCGAGCAGGTTGGCGACGAGGCGGGCGGTGATGGGCTCGCGCGGGCCGGCCTTGCGGTCCTGGCGGGCATAGCCGTAGTGGGTGATAACGGCGGTGATGGAGCGGGCGGATGCGCGCTTGGCAGCGTCGGTGGCGATGAGCAGCTCCATGAGCATGTCGTTGACGTTGCCGCCGGCCACGGACTGAATCAGGAAGACGTCGGCGCCGCGGACGGTCTCGTCGTAGCGGGCGTAAATCTCACCATTGGCGAACTGCTTTAGCGTAAGGCCCGAAAGCTCGACCCCAAGGTACTCAGCGATCTTCTGAGCGAGGGGACGGTTGGAGGAACCGGAATACACACGGATGGACTTGCGCATATTCTCCGACTTCTCGGGATCATTAATCGGCATTACCCTTCTCCTTTATACATCGAATGCCATATAGATGCCTTTTTGCATTGTAACCGTGCGGCGGGGTTATTCGGGTCTTGATAACGTCTTTACCGTCAACGGACACGAACCGACCACTCATCCGGTCGCGCAGGTCACGATAGAAAAAGGAGCCGTCCCCATGGAACAGCTCCTTTTGTGCTTGGCAAAGCGTTATGCCTCGTCGTCCTCGTGCAGACGGCGGCGATAATCGGCGGCCCAGCCCTCAATATTTACCTGACGGGCGCGGCCCAGACCGAGTGCGTCGGCCGGAACCGGCTCGGTGATGACGGAGCCGGCGGCCACGAGTGCACCGTCGCCAATCTGGGCGGGCGCGACCATCATGGTGTCGGAACCGATGAAGGCATCCTTGCCGATGACGGTCTTGTGCTTGTGGGCGCCGTCGTAGTTGCAGGTGATGGAGCCCGCGCCTACGTTGACGCCGGAGCCCATAGTGGTATCGCCGATGTAGGACAGGTGGGGCACCTTGGAGCCCTCGCCGATCGTGGACTTCTTGATCTCCACGTGCGTGCCGGCCTTGGAGCCGTCGAGCATATGGGTGCCCGGGCGCAGGTAGGCGCGCGGGCCACAGTCGACGCCGTTCTCGATGACGGCCTCGATGGCGATGGTCTCATCGATGATGCAGCCGCTGCCGACGGTGGTGTCGGTGAGGCGGCTGTTGGGGCCGAGCTGGCACTCTTCGCCCACGGTGACGTGACCGATCAGATGCGTCTGCGGCCACACGATGGTGTCTCGGCCGATGACGGCATCGGGGCCGATCCAGGCCTGCGTGGGATCGATGAACGTGACGCCCTCGGCCATCCAGTGCTCGTTGATGCGGTCGCGCGCGATGGCGGTGAGCTGCGCGAGCTGGATGCGGCTGTTGACGCCCAGGCCGTCGCGGTAGTCGTCACAGTGGAAGATGGAGACCGCCTGGCCGTGACCCTTGAGGATTTCGAGCATGTCGGGCAGGTAGTACTCGGACTGTGCGTTGTCGTTGCCGATCTCGTTGATGTGGGCGGCAAGCTGCGCGCCGTCGAAGGCGTAGCAGCCGGCGTTGCACTCGAGCAGCGTGGCGGCCTGCTCGGGCGTGCAGTCCTTCTGCTCGATGATGCGCTCAATCTGGCCGTCGGCGCCCAGCTCGATGCGGCCGTAGCCGAAGGGGTCGGGCGGGGTCATGGTCATGACGGTGCAGGCGAGCTCGCCGGTAGCGACGGTCTGCGCGAACTTGGCGACGGTGTCGGCGGTGATGAGCGGTAGGTCGCCGTTGAGCACGACGACGGGACCTTGCGTGATGCCGCAGGCCTCGAGCGCGACCTTTACGGCGTGGCCGGTGCCCAGGCGCTCGGTCTGCTCGACGCACTCGACCTTGGTGGCACTGTTGGCGTAGGCACCGTCGATAAGGGCGCGCATCTCGTCGGCGTGGCTGCCGATGACGACCACGACGCGGCTGCAGCCGGCCTTGATGGTGGCGTCGACGATCCACTGGACCATGGGCTTACCCAGGATCTTGTGCGAAACCTTGCAGTGGTTCGACTTCATGCGGGTGCCCTCGCCGGCGGCGAGGATAATTGCGGTTGCGTCCATGTGATCTCCTGTTACGTTATAAAGACGTGTGTTTGGAAACGATACACGGCGCAATATGATACCGCAGGCATATGATGAGCGCGTAACGATTGATGCGCGACGGCCGATGCCGCTGCCGCCGGCGTGGTGTTTGCGCTGGTTGTGCATGGCGGCGCCGCTGCGGCGTTGGCGTTTGAGCGAGGGAATGGGGGTGCCCGTGGATATCATGCGAGAGGAATCGGGCAACGAGCCCGTCGCGGCATTTTCGATGTCGCATCCGGCGGTGCCGGCCCTCTACATGGTGCTGACGTTGGGGCTCACCATGTTCTCGATGCAGCCGGTGCTGATTGCGCTGTCGCTTGCGGGCGGGTTGGCGTACGGGTTTGCGACGCGCGGCGCCGCACGTACGTTGGGGGCGCTTCGCTGGCAGCTGCCGGTGATTTTGATCATTGCGGTGCTCAATCCGCTGTTTAGTGCCTCGGGCTCGACGGAGCTGTTCCGTATTGGCATGCGCGCGGTGTATCTGGAGAGCATGGTTTACGGCCTGTGCATGGGCGGGCTGTTTGTGGCGAGCGTGCTGTGGTTTGAGGCGGCGGCATCGATGCTTGGCTACGACAAGGTGCTTGCGCTTTTGGGTAACGCCGCGCCGGTGATCGCGCTCATGATCTCGATGTGCATGCGGCTTATCCCGCAGTTTTTGCGCCGCGGTCGTACGGTGCTGGCGGTGCAGGATGCGATTGATGTGCCTGGCCGCGCGCCGGCCGACCCCGTGCGCTCGCGCCTGCGGGCGTCGAGCGTGTTGATGGGCTGGGGCATGGAAGATTCGCTGGAGCGCGCGGACGCTATGCGCTCCCGTGGGTGGGGCGCCGCGACACGCCGCACGACGTACGCGCGGTATCGGCTGGGGCGCGGCGATGTTGCCGCGCTGGTTGGGCTTGCGCTGTTTGGCGTGGCCACGACGGCAGTGGCGTGGACTGCGACGATGCAGTATTCGTTTTACCCGCAACTATCGGTGCCGGCGCCGTGGCTGGGCTATGTCGTATATGCGGCCTGGATGGCGCTGCCCTGCGTGCTGTACGCGATTGACGAGAAGAGGTTTGGCTGATGACCCAGTTGGATAGCTGCTCGGTAACGGGCGTGGCGTGCGGCTCTGATGTACCCGCGATTGAGGTACGGGGCCTGAGCTTTACCTACCCCGGGGCTGAGGCGCTGGTGCTCGACGGGCTCGACTGGTCTGTCCCCCAAGGTGCGTTTGCACTGCTCGTTGGCGGTACCGGGTCGGGCAAGTCGACGCTGCTCTCGCTGCTCAAGCCCGAGATTTCGCCGGCGGGCGAATGCACTGGCGAGCTGCGCGTGCTGGGCGAGAGCGCTGCCGATATGGACGTTCGGGCGTCCGCAGAGCGCGTGGGCTATGTGTTTCAGGACCCAGAGAACCAGATCGTGTGCGAAACCGTGTGGCACGAGATGGCGTTTGGCCTGGAAAACTTAGGCATGTCGCGCGACGAGATGCGCCGTCGCGTGGCCGAGACCAGCTATTTCTTCGGGTTGGAGGATTGGCTCCACCGCGATACCGATACGCTTTCGGGCGGACGCAAGCAGCTGCTGTCGCTGGCGGCCGTGCTGGCGCTGCGTCCGCGCGTGCTTCTGCTTGACGAGCCCACGTCCCAACTGGATCCCGTTGCCGAGAAGAGTTTTCTGCATGCGCTGTTCCGCGTGAACCGCGAACTGGGCTGCACGGTTATCGTGGCAACGCATCAACCGCGGCCGATGCTCGAATACGCGACGTGCGCGTACCGGATTGAGGGCGGCCGCGTATGCGAGGTCGCTGACATCGCCTCCTTGGGGCATCGTGAAGAGCTGTTTTCTGGCGAGGTGCCAGGGTGGGGTGCCTCGTGGCGTGCAAAAAACGGAGTTTTCAGCAGCGCCAGTGGCCAGCTGGGCTCTTTGGACCCGCGCGCGGGCGCTCCGGGTGCAGAAAAAGGGCTGAAATCGGACAAATCGGGTGAATTTGAGGCGCAAATACTGCCGCAAGACGACTCGGGGGCGCCATCGCGCGCCGGTGGATGCCGAATTCTCCCAAAAATGCACGCTGGGTCGGCTACTACCCTGGCAGGGAGCTGGTTTCGCTACGATCGAGCGTCCGGCTGGGTGTTGCGTGGGCTCGATGCGTCGTTTTCGGCCGGTGCGGTGCATGCGGTTGTTGGCGGTAACGGCTGCGGCAAGTCGACGATGCTCTCGGTGCTGGCGAAGACCGCCAAGCTGCAGCGCGGCCGCATGGTGCGCGGAGCGGCCTCGGCGGCGCTGCTGCCTCAGAATCCCAAAGCATTGCTGGTTGCCGAGACGGTTCGCGATGAGCTGATGGAATGGGCCTCGACCTGCGGATATGACGAGAACTTGGCGCGGGAGCGTGCGGCGAGCTTGGGGTTGTCGGGTCTGGATGGACGCCATCCGTACGATCTTTCGGGCGGGCAGCGTCAACTGCTTGCATTGGCAAAACTGCTGCTAATCGGCCCCGAACTGCTATTGCTCGATGAGCCCACCAAGGGTCTAGACCTGTTCAGCCGCCGCATCATCGCCCGCGCCCTGCGTGACCATGCGAAGGCTGGCGGCACCGTCATCATGGCTACGCACGATTTGGACTTTGCCGAGCAGGTAGCCGACGACGTCGCCATGATGTTTGACGGCGAGATTGCCTGCATGGAGCCGCCGGCCGACTTCTTTGCCGACAACGTGTTCTATAGGGCGTGATGGGATGACGGATTATCGCGTCTCGCGCCTACTAGCAAAACTGGAGATCCCACTGCTGCTGGCGGTGCCGGCGGTAATGGCCGCGGCGTTGCTGGCGGGCGTTGAGCAGGCGGCGCTTGCCATGCTTGTCGTGGTGGCGCTGGTGCTTGCGTTGTTCTTTGCGGGCTACGAGGCGTCGCGACCGGGCCTGCGCCAGATTATGCCAACGCTGGTTTTGGCGGCGTTGGCCGCGGCGGGGCGCATCTTGTTTGGCCCCATTCCCGACTTTAAACCTGTGAGTGCCATCGCCATTATCGCCGGGGCGACGCTCGGTCGTCGTAACGGCTTTATGGTCGGTGCGCTGGCGGCGCTGACCAGCAACTTCTTTTTTGGACAGGGCATGTGGACGCCATGGCAGATGTATGCCTGGGGCCTGGTTGGCTATGTTGGCGGCGCGCTGGCGCATGCGGGCGCGTTCGGCCGTGCGGATGGAGCTGTGCGCATGCCGGCGCTGATGGCGTACGGCTTTGCATCGGGCCTGCTCTACGGCGTGGTAATCAACGCCTACGACATCATCGGTTTTGTGCAGCCGCTCACGTGGGCGGGCGCCGTGGCGCGTCTTGCCACGGCAGTGCCGTTCGATATCACACACGGCCTCGCGACCTGCGTGTTCTTGGCCGCCTTGTACAAGCCTTGGTGCCGTCGCATTAACCGTGTCGTCGTGAAATACGGACTGTAGGGCATTTCGCGTTCCCACACGAACTTGCGGTGGAATAGTTCTCGTTTTTGGCTATTTGCTGCCCAAACAGGAACTATTCCACCGCAACTTATAGGGGGAGAGGGGTCACATGATCTGTTTTCCTCTGTCCCCTAGAGGAATTACTTGGGGCTAGAGCTCTAGCGTGAGGGTGACGGGGCAGTGGTCGCTGCCAAAGATGTCGCCGCGGATGCCGGTGTCGCGTACGTTGTCGGCGATTGCGTCGCTTACCAGGAAGTAGTCGATGCGCCAGCCGGCGTTGTTCTTGCGGGCATTAAAGCGATAGCTCCACCAGCTGTAGACGCCCTCGACGTCCGGATTAGCCGTGCGCCAGGTATCGGTAAAGCCGGCGTTGAGCAGCTCGGTAAACTTGCCGCGTTCTTCGTCCGAAAAGCCGGCGTTGCCGCGGTTGGACTTGGGGTTCTTAAGGTCGATCTCCTCGTGCGCCACGTTAAAGTCGCCGCAGGTCACGACGGGTTTGCCGCTCTCGCGCTCAAGCGCGTTCAAAAAGCCGCGATAGGCATCATCCCAGGCCATGCGCACGTCGATGCGGGCGAGTTCGTTTTGCGCGTTGGGAGTGTAGACATCCACAAACCAGAACTTGTCGAACTCCAACGCGCAGACGCGGCCCTCGGTTGCGGCTTGGGCGACGAGCTCGGCCGCCTCGCCCTCGCCGGCGTAGGGTAACAGCGCGTCGGCGTGCAGCACACGCAGCGGTTCCTGGCGGCTAAAGACCGCAGTGCCCGAATAGCCTTTACGCTCGGCGTAGCTCCAGGTTTGGCGATAGCCGGGCAGGTCAATATCAACCTGGCCTTCTTGCAACTTGGTCTCTTGCAACGCCAGGATATCGACGTCGAGTTCTTGCGCGATCTGGATAAAGCTCGGGTCCTTTTTGAGCACGGCGCGCAGGCCGTTGACGTTCCACGAGGCGAAAGTGTAAGTCTGAGGCATGGTGTCCTTTCGACGGGGTTGGCAGGCTTAAGATTAGCGCAACAGGGGCGGTGGTGGGCACCGCGCGTGCTGACCCAAAGGCCGCATGCTGGGACATCGCCCGACGCTGCCCGACCAACAAGGACGGAGGACTCATATGACGCAGGCGATAACGGACTCCAAACAGGCCTCCGCCGCGCTGGCGGATCTGTTTGACACCCACAAGCGCGTGGTCTTCTTTGGCGGCGCGGGTGTTTCCACGGCGAGCGGCATCCCCGATTTCCGCAGCGTGGACGGCCTGTATCACCAGCAGTTTGCCTATCCGCCCGAGACCATGCTGTCGCATAGCTTTTACGAGGCGCATCCTGCGGAGTTCTTCGACTTTTACCGCACCAAGATGATCGCGCTTGGCGCCAAGCCCAACCGCTGCCACACCAAGCTGGCCGAGCTGGAGCGCGCCGGCAAGCTTGATGCCGTGGTGACGCAAAATATCGACGGTCTGCATCAGATGGCCGGCTCACAGCGCGTGTTCGAGCTGCACGGATCGGTCCATCGCAACATTTGCCAGTCGTGCGGCGCGGTCTATAGCGCCGAGTGGATTCGCTCGCGCGAGCACGAGGACGCCGCGGGCGTGCCCGTGTGCCCCGCGTGCGGCGGGCGCATTAAGCCCGATGTGGTGCTCTACGAGGAGCCGCTCGACGAGCACGTGCTGACCGGTGCCGTTGCCGCCATCGCCGCGGCCGATGCCCTCATTGTGGGCGGGACCTCGCTCGTGGTGTATCCGGCGGCAGGCCTTACGCGTTACTTTACCGGCGATACGCTGGCCATATGCAACCTTGCTCCCACCGATCAGGATGCAAATGCCGACCTGCTGATTTCTTGCGACATCGCGGCCGCGTTTGCGTTCTAGCCCGCGCGCGCGGATACAATAGAAAGACTGATTGCAAAGCGACCCCGCCGCCAGCTCCCCAAGCTCGGCGGCGTGGGCATTTTAGGAGGATGTTCATGGCGAACGACAGCAAGACATGGCGGTGCGGAAAGTACGAGCTCAGCTTTGACCGTCCGCGCATCATGGGCGTCCTCAACGTGACGCCCGATTCGTTTAGCGATGGCGGGGAGCACTTCGACCCGGATGCCGCCATCGAGTACGGCCTGGCGATGCTCGACGCCGGCGCCGACATCATCGACGTGGGCGGCGAGTCCACGCGCCCTGGTTTTACTCCGGTCAACCCCGACGAGGAGGCTCGCCGCGTGCTGCCCGTGGTACGCGCGCTGGCCAAAGAGGGTGCCATCGTCTCGATCGACACGCGCCACGTGGCGGTTGCCAAGGCTGCCGTGCGCTGCGGCGCCTCGATCGTCAACGACGTGACGGGCTTCACCGACCCCAAGATGGTCGAGTTTGTCGCGACGAGCACCTGCGGCGTCATCGTGATGCACGCCGGCGAGGTCGCGGTGCCCACGCGCACGCATGCAACGGTGCAGCTCGATACCTCGGCCGCGGCGTTTGTTGCCGAGAAGGCGCGCGAAGCGGCCGCCGAGGCTGCGCGCGAGGCCGAGAAGCCGGCGCGCCGCCGTCGCGGCAAGCTGCTAGGCGAGCCTAAGCCCGAGGCAAAGCTCCCGGGTGGCGTGGTGCAGCCCTCGCTGCCGTTCGGCGATCCGGAGCCTGCGCCCGAGTCCACGGACGAGCAGAAGCAGGAGGCACCGGCCGCCGAGCAGGCTGCCCCTGTCTCCGAGGCCGCCGCGACCCCTGAGCCCGCGCCGGAGCCCAATGATCACCTGGCAGCCATGATGCGCCGCAGCGCCCGCCGCGAGGAGGCCTACGTGCCCACCTCTCAGCTCCGCCGCTTCACCCTGCCCGATTCGGCGCCCATCATGCGCCGCGTCATGGGCTTTCTGTCCGATCAGGCCCGCACGCTTATCCATGCCGGCGTGTCGCGCGACCGCATCTGCATCGATCCCGGCCCGGGCTTTGGCAAGACGGCCAACGAGGACATCGTCATCCAGCGCGAGACCGCCAAGATGGCGTCGCTGGGCTATCCGCTCATGTGCGCCGTGTCACGCAAGCGTTTTGTGGGCGCTGTCTCGGGCGCGACCGATGCCGCCGCGCGCGATGCCGCCACGTTTGGCGTGTGCCTGGGCGCTATCCAGGCCGGTGCCAACGTCGTGCGCGTGCACGACGTTACCGGCTTTGCGCAGTTCCTGAACGGTTACTGGGCTGTCGCCAAGCCGCAGCCGCGCCGTGCGTTTGTGGCTGTGGGCTCAAATCTGGGGCATCGTTGCGACAACATCCGCGCCGCACGCGACATGATCGCCGAGATCCCGCTCACCTGCGTGTCCAACTGCTCGCGCATCTACGAGAGCGAGCCGGCCTACGAGACGCGCCAGGACGCATTTGCCAACGCCGTCATCGAGATCAAGACCGAGCTGGCGCCGTTGGTGCTGCTCGATGAGCTTATGAAGATCGAGGCCGAGCTGGGGCGCGACCGCTCCAAGAAAGCCAAGGTCAACGGTCCGCGCACCATCGACCTGGACCTGCTGTGGATGGACGGCGAGACCCACGGCGGCAAAAAGCTGCGCCTGCCGCATCCGCTCATTGGCGAGCGCGACTTTGTGCTGGTGCCGCTCGAGGACCTGATGCACGACCCGGCGCGGTTCTTCCGCTACAACGGCGTCGAGGTCAAGGAGCCCGAGGACCGCGTGGGCCACATCGTGGGCGAATTGGGGCGTATGTAGATGATTGAGATGAACGCTGTAACCGCCGGTACCGAGCTTGACGCCGCGCGCGACGCGGGCCGCGAGGACATGTCCGCGGGCTGGTGCGCGTGGAGCGCGGGCGAGGCGTCGTTGACGTTTTCGCTGGTCGTGCGCCCGGATGTGAACATGCATGCCTTCCACGGCCTGCCGTTTGTGGCGGCGATGGGCATGATGGACGCGCTCGTGGGCACGGCGTCGACGCCGGGGCTGGGCCTTGCCGGCAAGGTGGGCATTCAATGGCCGAGCGACATCGTGTGCGGCGCGCCTGCGTTTGAGACGTCGTTCGCGCGCGTCGCCGTCAACGGCGGCGCCGGCGCCGCGGGCATGTTCGGCGCCGTGACGGTGGATATCGAGCGTTCGGCGTTGAGCGAGCTTTGTGTGGATGTGGCTGACGAAGCGCTGGTCGAAGAGTTGGCCGCCGCCGTGCTGACCCGTGTGGACGCCTGGGCGGTTGTTGCCAACACGCCGCAGGGCGCTGCCGGTCCGCTGGCTCCCGTGCTGGGCGAGTACTTCGATATGGTGCCGCTGCTGGGCCGCCAAGTTGCGGCGGTGTCGCCCAACGGCTTGCCGCTTGCGGTCGGTGTGTTTGCGGGCCTGGATATCTGGGGTCGCGCGACCATCAAGACCGATGCCGGCGAGCAGGAGTTTCCGCCCGAGGCCGTACGGATTCGCGGGCTGTGACGCGAGGCACCAGCGCTCAAAGATAGCGATGACAGCAAAGTCCTCTTCGGCTTGCACGGGGAGGACTTTTGCGTGACTGTGGGGCGGCATCTCGGTCCTATTCCTCAAAATCGAAAAAATTTCGATTTTGAGGAATGGGCTTGGCGAACGTTTGCGGGGCTGTGACATCGGACGTGCTCGACTTATGCCCCTGTCTTACCCCAGCTCCTGCATGCGGCGGTAGATTTCGCAGATGCCCTTAATGGTGAGCTGTCCGTCGACCACGTCGAAGGCGTCGGTCGAATCGGCGACGATGCCGGCGAGACCGCCCGTGGCGATAACGGTGGCATCCTCGCGGCCCAGCTCGCGCTTCATGCGCGCGACCAGACCCTCGGCCATGGCGGCAGCGCCCACCACGGCGCCGACCTTGATGCACTCCTCGGTATCGCGGCCGATGGCGTGCTCGGGCGCCTCGAGCGGCACGCTAGCGAGCTTGGCGGCACGTGCGGCAAGCGCGTCCATGGAGATGCGGATACCCGGCGCGATCGCTCCGCCAATGTAATAACCGTCCTCATCGATGACGTCGATATTGGTCGCGGTGCCAAAGTCCACCACGATCGCCGGCGCGCCGTAGAAAGTTTCGGCCGCAACGGCGTTGGCGACGCGGTCGGCACCCACGGCCTGGGGGCGCGCCGCGCGCAGCTTGGTCACCGCGGCCGTCTGCGGCCCGATGACGATGGCATCCGCGGCAATGCGGTCGGCCACGGCGTGCCACTCGCGCGAGAGCTGCGGCACCACGCCGGCAAAGGCGATCGCGTCGACCGCATCGAGCGAAAGGCCGTACATCTTAAAGAAACCCATCAGGCGCACGTGGATCTCGTCGGCGGTATAGGAGCGGTCGGTGGGCATGCGCCACGACTGCACCAGCTCGTCTCCGTCAAACAGGCCCATGGCCGTCTGCGTGTTTCCCATATCGATAGCGAGCAGCATGTCTACTCCCAGTGTCGGTGTAAAAGGACGCGCACCATTGTATACGCGCCGTCGACGGCGCTCGGCTGCGATTCGGTTACAGTGATATGGGCTGAGGGGTTTAAATATGAAGGAATTATGCTCTACGAGATTTTCCTTGCCGTTTACCGAACTCCCGCGTAATATTCTTTCTTGCGCACATGAGGCGCCCAGACATTGCGGGGTGGAGCAGTCTGGTAGCTCGCCGGGCTCATAACCCGGAGGTCGTAGGTTCAAATCCTGCCCCCGCGACCAAGAACTTGCAGCTCGTCGGCCTAGCCGGCGAGCTTTTTTGTTATTGCGGATCAATGTTTTCGACCCAGTTCTCAACTTCCCAAACAAAATCTCGATCTGTAACATCTGGACCCGATTTGGGCGGCTAGGTGTTACAGATCGAGATGTTTCGGCAGGACGATCTTTGTTTATCTAAATCTGTAACACGAGGGACGGATTTTGCCGAGTTGTTGTTACAGATTGAGATTTTCTAGCAGGCGGGTTTGGTTTGTCTTGATCTGTAACACCTGGGGTCGTTTTTGGCCGATGGATGTTACAGATCGAGACATTTTGTTGGGACGGTTCCCGTTGTCCCGATCTGTAACAGGTAGGGGCCAAAAGTGGGCCTAGATGTTACAGATTGAGATGTTTGGTCGGACCGAATTTGTTCGTCTCGATTTGTAACATCTAGGGTCGTTTTTGGTCTGTAGGTGTTACAGATCGAGATTTTCCGACGGACCGCTCCCGTTTGTCTTGATCTGTAACAGTAAGACCCGGTTTTTGCCGAGTAACTGTTACAGATTGAGACAAACCGACGGGCCGCCCCGCCCCATCCACCTGCCGTCACCTGATATTCGCCGATTTCCGTTGTGCCGCTGTACCCCCATGTCATACCCTCTAGACAACTACGTGGCATCATCGCCGCCGCGCCTACAAGAGAGGAATGTCCATGACCGCACCTGCATCCAAGCTGCTCCAGCCCATTACGGTTGGCCCCCTTGAGCTCAAGAACCGCATTATGTTCCCGCCGCTTACCACCGGCTACGAGGAGCGCGACGGTTCCATTGGCGAGCGTAGCCTGGCTTTTTACGAGCGCCTGGCCCGTGGCGGCGTGAGCTACATCGTCATCGGCGACGTCGCTCCCGTTATGACCGCAAGCCCCACGCCCAAGCTGGCAACCGACGCCCAGATTCCCACGTTTAAGGCGCTGGCCGACGCCGTCCACAAGCACGGCGCCAAGGTCGCGCTGCAGCTGTTCCACCCCGAGTACGACGTGCCCGGCGTCGGCCGCATGGTCATGGGCTCCATGGCTGCCGCCAAGGCCGCGCAGGAGGCCAAGGCCGCCGGCGACGAGGAGACCTTTGCCGCCAAGATGGCCGAGTCCAACGAGATCCGCAAGCAGGCTTACGCCAAGCTGCATCACGACATGCAGCACTTTGTGAACGAGGCGAGCGTGGAGCAGCTCACCCAGATCAAGGAATCCATCGCCGCCTCGGCCGCCCGCGCGCAGCAGGCCGGCATCGACGCCATCGAGGTCCATGGCGACCGTCTGGTTGGTTCTCTGTGCTCGGCCATCCTCAACCAGCGCACCGACGAGTACGGCGGCTCGTTCGAGAACCGCGTTCGCTATGCGCTCGAGGTCGTCGCCGCCATTAAGGAGGCCGCGCCGCAGCTGATGGTGGAGTACAAACTCCCCGTGATCATGGAGAACCCCGACGGCACGCCGCGCGGCAAGGGCGGCCTGCAGCCCAACGAGGCCTGCGAGTTTGCCAAGCTGCTCGAGGATGCGGGCATCGACATGATCCAGGTCGCACAGGCAAACCACACCGGCAATATGGGCGACACCATTCCGCCCATGGGTGCCATGCCCTACAACTGGACGCTGCCCGTGGCCGAGCGCGTCAAGGCCCTGGTCTCCGTGCCGGTGGCAACCGTCGGCCGCGTTGTCTCGGTCGAGGCCGGCGAGAAGATTCTGGAGGACGGCGCGGCCGACATCGTCGCCTATGGCCGCTCGCTCATGTGCGACCCCGACATTGCGCTGAAGGCCGCCACGGGCGAGCCCATCCGCGAGTGCCTCAACTGCAACAAGGGCTGCGTCGACGCGATTCAAAACCGCAAGTACATCTCGTGCGTGCTCAATGCCGAGAACGGCGACGAGGCGACCATCGCCATCAAGCCTGGCGAGGGCGATAAGAAGATCGCCGTGGTGGGCGGCGGCATCGCTGGCCTGGAGGCCGCACGCGTGGCGGCCAAGCGCGGCTACAACGTGACTGTCTACGAGGCGAGCGATCATCTGGGCGGCCAGATTGTGCTGGCGGCCGCGCCTCCGCGCAAGGACGAGATCATGCGCTCGGTCGAGTATTACGAGAAAATTCTGCCTGGCCTGGGTGTGAAGGTTGAGTTCAACCACGTCGCTACCGCTGAGGACCTCAACGCCGCCGACGCCGCGATTGTGGCCGTGGGCGCGCACGACGTTGTCATCCCCGTTCCGGGTGCCGACTCGGACAAGGTCATCTCGAGCTGGGACGTGCTGGCCGGCAAGGTGGAGCTCAGTGGGCGCGTCGCCGTCATTGGCGGTGGCCTGGTGGGCACCGAGACTGCCGAGTACCTGCTGCAGCGCGGCTGCGAGGTGGCGATCGTGGAGATGCTCGACAAGATTGCCGCGGGCGAGTCCGAGACCATTCTGCCGCTGATTATGAGCGACTTTGCAGAGCACAACGTGGAGCAGCACGTGAAGACCCGTCTAACCGCCGTTACCGACGAGGGCGTGGAGGCTATTCGTACTGCCGAAGACGGCACCGAGGAGCCGGTGAAGATTGCCTGCGATTACGTGGTGATGGCCGTGGGCTCCAAGGCCAACGCGTTTGACCTGGACGGCGTGACGGTGCCCGTGACCTGTGTGGGCGACTGCTCGGGCGAGCGCACCGCCGACATCGCGAGCGCCATTCGCACGGCATATCACGCGGCCAACGAGCTGTAGTTAACTTCGCGGCCAGGCGGGGCGGTAGCACGGATCTGCCTCGCCCGACTGCGTCCCATGGGGTGTCAACCGGGGCGGGGTCTGCAAGCGCAGCAGGTCCCGCCCTTTTTGTTTTGCTCCGGTGGAGGGCAACGCGCGGTAATCATGAGGAGTGAGGCGTCACTGCCCTGCAGGCCGCTCAAAATTATTGGGGGAGGGGTTAATAATTATTCCCTCTAGACCAAAGGACATAAAGAGATGTCAATTTTGTTGGCAAACGAATGACGATTAGCTGCGAGCTAGCTACCAGCGTAAATAATCGATAAAGAAATGTCGTAATTTGGTGCCAAATGCCCAGATAACGCCGCGTCTATTTTAATTAACTGCTTTGAGCAAACAGTAAAATGCTACTATCTAACTTGCACGTAAGAAGGCAGATTAACGGTTAAGGCTAAGAAGTGGCAGGTATGTCGGAAGCAACTAGGACTCGCACGCATGCGCCCGAGGTTAGGCAGCGCGCCGTCGAGATCCTCCAAGAGGGGGTCGGTCATCGCGCCCTCGCTGCGGAGCTTGGCATTCCCCAGGCCACGGCTCGTCAGTGGGCCCGCGCGTATGCCGTGGGCGGTGCCGACGCCGTTCTCAATGCCGGTTCGCATCATCACACCTATTCGTACGACGTAAAGCTCGCTGTGGTTAAGGACCGTCTGGAAAACGGCTTGACGGTTCGCGAGGCCATGATCAAGCACAAGATTCCCAGCGAGTCTTCGGTCAAGGCTTGGTGCCGTCAGTACCGTGAGAGCGGTGAGTCCGCACTGGTCGATAAGCCGCGCGGTCGCAAGCCGCGCGTTAAAAAGGCGGAATAGCGAACGGGATGGTGCGCCCACGGGGCGCATTTTTCTTGCCGCGCCAACTTTTTGGACCGGCGCGAGCCTATCGGGACATCCTCCAACGTGGTCAATAAACCGCGCGCAGTGGCCCGCGCGTCTGTCGTTGCGGTAAGGGAGCGT
>CABSMQ010000042.1:0-18423 GCA_902478965.1 uncultured Collinsella sp.
AGCTTCGTCGGCAGCGTCAGATGTGTATAAGAGACAGGAAATAGGGACTGTTTTGCGGCTTTTACTGCATAAACAGTCCCTATTTCACCGCAACTTAGGTGGGGTTAGCGGGTGGGGTGCCAGACCTCGAGGGCGCCGGCGAGGATGTCGACCTCGATGCGTGAGGCGACAACGGGCTCGCCGTCGGCCTGGATGGGGTAGTCGGGCTCCTCAAAGGTAAGCTCGGCATGGCGGCAGCGGCGCATGCGAACCGGCGGCAACTTGGTATGGTGGCCATCTTTGGCCGAAAGGAACATGGGAAGCGCGACCGCGCGCGGAACGGGGCCGCAGGCGTAGCAGACGTCGAATATACCGTCACAGGGGTCGGCGTCGGGACAGATGCGATAGCCCGAGCCATAGGTAGGACCCAGCTGAATCGCCATGATGATCGCCCTCACGCGCTCGGCAGGCGCCCCGTCAAAGCTGACTGTCATGGGGTAGTTGCGATAACGTAGGCCAAACTGCTCAAGTCCCGAGAGGGTGTAGAGCGGCGCGCCCGTCAAGCCGGTCTTTTTGCGCAGCTCGGTGGTGCCAAGGCCGATGGCGGCATCGATGCCGACCGAAAGCGTCTGGTCGTAGTACTCAACGGTAGCCTCGCCGCTGCCGCTCGCAGGGCTCCACGAGCGAATTCGCCCGATGTCCTGACGCTGCAGCTCACAGGTGAGCAGCGCGCCAAAATCCTTACCGGAGAAATCGTCGATGCCGAGCGTTTGGGCAAAATCGTTGCCAGAGCCCACGGGTAGGATGGCAAGAGCGGGGCGGGCGTCCTCCTCTTGCGTCATAAGCCCGTTGACGACCTCGTGAATCACGCCGTCACCGCCAAGGGCGATAACGGTGCGATAGCCCTGAGCCTGTGCGGCCAGCTCCTTGGCGTGTCCCATGCGCTCGGTCAGCACCAGGTCAAACTGGGATGCTCGCGCGGTCATATCCAAAAAGCGTTGCAGGCGCTCGGCAACTTCGTGCGCCGCACCCGATTGGGCTGCTGGGTTGGCGATGATGAGCGTGCGGCCAAAATCAGTTGCGTGCATGGGGCGACTCCCGGCGTATGACGTGACGGTGCGGTCGCGCTCAGGTCTAATTGCCCCCGATTGTGGCTGCACGTCGAATACTTACGTCTACTCTATCAGGTCGTTGTGGCGCTCGATAGCATCCGCTACCGTACCGCCCTCATCCACAATAAGCGAACGGCGCTTGGGCGAGATGATGCGCTGGGCGGGGTATACGCCGCGGTGTCCGGCGGTTAGGTAGCTGATAAAGGCCACGATGACAAAGAACCCGGCTGCCGTGCCGTGGAACAGGTCGATGGCCATCATGCAGGTGGTGATGGGCACGTTGAGGCCGGCGCAGAACACGCCGAGCATGCCGAGAGCCGCCAGAAAACTGGGGTCGAGCCCGGTGAGGCAACCGATCCAGCCGCCGAGCGCCGCACCGATGCCAAACAGGGGCGTGACCTCGCCGCCTTGGAAGCCGGCTCCAAGGGTGAGCGCTGTGACGACCAACTTGATGGCTGCGTCCGCCAGGGTGGTGTTGCCGGCAAAACCGGCGCCGGAAAGCCACGTGGAAAGGCCGGCGTAGTCCCAGGCGTCGAGGAGGGCATAGGCGGCCAAAACCACGAGTGCGCCTATGAGTGCGCGAATGAGGTAATTGGTGATAAAGCGACCGTACAGGCTCTTGACGGTTCGAACCGACCAGGCAAAGAGGCGTGCAGTCAGACCGAAGATAATGGCGCTGATAACAACGATGACAACCGTTTTGGGCGTCATAGCGGGAACGCTGGCGATGACATTCGCCTCGTACTCGGTACCCAGGGCGAGTGATGTAAAGTAGCCGGTAAACGAGGCGACCAGGCAGTAGATGCCCGCGGTGTAGTCGATCTTGCCGATAAAGCACATCTCCATGCCAAAGAAAGCTCCGGCAAGGGGCGAACCGAATACGGCGCCAAAGGCCGACGAGATGCCGGCGAGCATGAGGTCGTGATGGTCATGCTTTTTGAGGTGGGCGAGGCTCGAGATGTTGCTGGCGATGGTGCCGCCGATCTGCACCGCGGCTCCCTCGCGACCGGCCGATCCGCCCGTTAGGTGCGTGAGCGTGGAGCACACAAACGTGAGGACGGCCATGCGCATATGGATGAGGCGCGTGCCCAGAGCGGAGTCGATGACCAGGTTGTTGCCGCGCTTGGCGGCAAGACCGTGGTTTTTGTACACCCATGCGGTGGCCATGCCCACAACGGGAAGCAGCGCGTAAATCCACGCATGGTGCTCACGATAGTCGGTCGCGATATTCAGCGAGGCCAAAAACGCCCAAGCGGCAACGCCCATGGCGAGCGAGACGATGACGACGAGTGCGAGCAACTTGGCGCTCGCGAGTAGGTTGCGGGCGTTGCGGCGCGTGTCGGCAGCCAAGAGATGCTCAGAGCGGGTGAGCTGATGCCTGCCTGCCGTGATGACGTCGTTCAGGGAGAAAAAGCCGCCATCGTCGAGCGGCTGGGAATGATCCTGCGTTTCGTTTGCGCTTTCGGTTTTGTCGTTATGAGCCATACGTTCCTCTTTTAGGTTGCAACGCAAGCATTATAAAACGCGGTAAACGCGACGAGCCGGTGGGTTGGTTTCCATTCTGTTTCGCGGCCTGCAACCGACAGGTGTATTTGCGGGTACAGGCCGAGTCGCGGTCGTGCGTCGGGGGATTATACTGAGACAAGCATAAAGAATCGGCGCCCCTGTTGTGCGCCGTGGCATTAAGAGGTGCATATGGCAGAGAAACTCATTCCGCTGGAGGACGCGCAGTCGATTGTTCTGTCGCACGTTGCTCCGACCGATCTCGTCGAGATTCCCGTGTGGCAGGCCACCGGTCTTCCCTTGGCCGAGGATGCGGTGGCCGATATCGACATCTCGTCGTTTGCCAACAGCGCTATGGACGGATATGCCGTGCGCTCGGCGGACTTGGCGCAGGCATCTGGCGAGGCGCCGGTGATGCTCGACGTTATCGGACACGAGGCCGCGGGCCATGTGTTTGAGGGCACAATCGGCGCGGGCGAGACAGTCCGCATCATGACGGGCGCGCCGGTACCCGAAGGTGCCGATGCCGTGGTGAAGTACGAGATCGTTGATGTGCTCGACGGTGACGGCAACGAGGGCTCGCGTGTGAGGTTCTCGGCGCCGGCCAAGGTGGGGGAGAATGTTCGCTCTGCCGCCGAGGAGGCCCATGCCGGCGATGTTGTGATGCACGCCGGCGAGGTTGTGGCTCCGGCGGGCGCGGGTCTGCTGGCAAGCGCCGGATACGCGAGCGTGAAGGTGCACGCTGCCCCACGTGTGGGCATCATCTCGCTGGGCACGGAGCTGGTTGCGCCGGGTGAGCTGCCGACGCACGGGCAGATTCGCGATTCCAACTCGTCGGCGTTGATGGCCGAAGCACTCGATGCCGGCGCCGAGCCCGTGTTCTACGGCATTGCGCCCGATGATGAGCAAGCGATCGCCGAGCTCGTGCATCGTGCCGTGCAGGAGTGCGACTTTGTCATTACGAGCGGTGGCGCCTCGGCGGGCGATTACGATTTCGTGACGGCGCTCGTCCGGCGCGAGGGCGAGGTACTGTTCGATCGCATCTCGATGCGTCCGGGTAAGGCCATCACGTTTGGCTTGCTCGGGGGTAAGCCCTACCTGGGGCTTTCGGGCAATCCGGCCGCGGCGTATGTGGGCTTTGAGATGCTTGCCCGTCCGGCGATTCGCAAGATGCGCGGTTTTGCCGAGGTTGCGCGTCCCGTGCAGCAGGCGACGCTCACACACGGCGTGAAAAAGCGACAGCATCGCCGCTTCTTCGATCGCGCCACGGTTTTGCGCGACTCCGAGACCGGTGAGCTGTTGGTGACCGAGGCCAAGACGCAGAATTCGGCGCTGCTCGGCACGATGCAGCGGGCCAACTGCCTGCTGCGCATTAACGAGGGTCCGTGCGACCTTGCGGCGAGCGATGTCGTTGACGTTGTTCGCGTCGACCTGCCCGAGGGAACGGTGTTGTAGGAGGAAGACTGTGGAGTTGAAGATTTCGATCGTGACGTGCTCGGATACGCGTGATCTTGCCCAGGACGAGGCTGGAGCCTCACTCGAGGAGCTTATCGAGGCGCAGGGCTGGACGGTCTCCTCACACGTGGTCGTACGCGACGACGTCAGCGAGATCGGTGATGCCATCGCGGAAGCCGCCGATGAGTGCCACGCCAATGTCGTGCTCACCTGCGGCGGCACGGGTCTTTCGATGCGCGACGTGACACCCGAGGCGACGCGTGCCGTCTGTGACCGCGATGTGCCGGGTATTGCAGAGGCAATCCGTGCGTACTCGATGACCAAGACGCGCCGCGCCATGCTCTCGCGCGCCGTGTGCATGCAACGAGGTCATACACTTGTCGTAAACTTTCCCGGTTCTACGAAGGCCGCCCGCGAAAGCTGGGAGGCCATAGCGGACCAGCTGGAGCATGCGGCTCAGATGACAGCGGGCGGCGGACATACCAACTAAGTGGTTTACCTGGGGCGGGGCGACCTGAACGGCTGCTCCGCCTTTGTTTTCCGCCGAAGTGACGCCAAGGTGTATGGCAACTCGAAACTATATTCTCTGGCGAGAATAATTTCTCACTATCATTATTCTCGCAGAAGTATAATCTGATTGCAGATTAAAGCCCGCGGTGGGGTGCCCGGGCACAAGGTCCGAAAGGGTTGAACATGTTCGATATGGTTTCACGCCGCGGTTTTGTCTCGCTTTCTGCTGCCGCTGCCGCCGGCCTTGGCCTTGCTGGCTGCTCGGGCAACAAGACGTCCGAGCCCGCTGGTTCCGATGCCGGCTCCGCCAAGTCTTCCTCTAAGAAGAAGGCTGTCAAGCTGCAGGTCTTTGCCGCCAACTCGCTCGAGAAGGCCCTGCCCGAGGTCCAGGAGCTCTACACCGACCAGACCGGCACCACCTTTGCCGACACGCAGTTTAAGGCCTCCGGCGACCTCGTCGAGCAGATGCGTGCCGGCGCCACGGTCGACGTGCTCATCACCGCTTCCAAGGGCACCATGGATAACGCTGAGACCGCCGAGCTCGTCGCCGCCGACACCCGTGAGGATATGTTCGTCAACGACCTCGTGATCATTCGCGCCGAGGGCTCCGACACCATGGTCGAGGCCATCGCCGACGTCGCGAATCTGGACGGCAAGATCGCCTTCGGCGACGCCAAGACCGTTCCCGCCGGCAAGTACGCCAACCAGGCCCTGGCCTCCGTGGGCCTCTACACCGGCACCGAGGGCGACGACGGCGAGTATGCTCCCGAGATCGCCGACAAGGTCGCTCTGGCCGACAAAGTTGGTACCGCCGCCGCCTATGTGTCCACAGGCGACTGCGTGGCAGGTTTTGTCTACAGCTCCGATATCTTCCGCTACGACGGCATCGAGGAGGCCTTCGTGTGCCCCGAGGATTCGCACAAGCCCATCGTGTATCCCGGCGCTGTCGCCGATAGCTCCGAACACGCCGACGAGGCCAAGGCGTTTATCGACTTTTGCCTGTCCAACAAGAAGGCTCAGAAGATTTGGGCCAAGTACGGCTTTGAGCTTTCCGCGTAGTGCGGCTTGGCGCGATAATTCCATCGTTTTGTGTTTCACTCCGTCCTTGTATTCGCTTGGAGCTTTTCGTGCTTAATAGATTCCGCATGCTTGTCGCCTGTGCTTTGACCTTCGCGCTTTGCTGGGTGCCGGGATTTGCGTTTGCTGGGGACGCTGAGGACGGGGCCCAGGTTGCTGCGACCGCTCATGGGCTTTCCTATGGGATCGAGGGTTTTGAGCGGTTGGCCAAGGGGACCGCTCGTGCCATGGAGGGCCAGCCTGAGGGCTACCGGTTTCCCGTTGACGAGGACGTGGACCTTGTAGTGACGCCTGCTGCCGATCGCGTTGTGGTGTGGATATCGCCCAAGGCGGTCGAGAAGTATGGATTGGATCTGCAAGACAACGAGTGCGTATCGGGTCTCAAGGCTCTCGTTTGTGAGCTCGACAGCGCAAACTGCATGGGAGGTGCACAGCTAGGGGACGTGGATCTTCCTTGGTATGTCACAGCGGAAACAACGTTTGATGCCGGCGGGTATACCTATGGCTTTGACGAGCGCAGTGCGGATGGGGACCGCTATGTAGTGATTGCATCAGCCTCGGGTGATGCCAAGGGCGGCGCGCGCTGGCTTGATAGCGCTCAAATGGTAGAAGCATCGTCTGTCGTGTTGCGGGATGAGCAGAGGCCCTTGACCTCCCTGGCCTCCTTTTTGGGCGACATCGACTATCGCCCGTTTTGGGTGTCCATTAAAACGAGCGGCCTTGCCCTGCTGATCTCCTTTGCGCTGGGCCTGTTCGCCGCGTGGAAGACTATGGGTACCTCCAGTCGCATCAAGGGCCTGCTCGATTCGGTCTTTACGATTCCTATGGTGCTGCCGCCCACGGTCTGCGGCTTTTTGCTCCTCATGCTGTTTGGCCGCTCGACCGGGGTGGGCCGGTGGCTCATCGCGCACGGCGTCTCGATCGTCTTTACGTGGCCCGCGGCGGTGATATCTGCCGTGGTGGTGTCGTTTCCCCTGGTCTACCGTACGGCACTCGGAGCCTTCGAGAGCCTCGACACGCAGATGCTCGACGCCGCGCGAACCTTGGGATGGTCCGAACGTCGCATCTGTGCCAAGCTCATGATGCCGCTCGGCTGGCCCTCCATCGCCGCCGGCACGGTGCTCGCCTTTGCCCGCGCGATGGGCGAGTTTGGCTGCACGCTGTTCTTTGCGGGCAACTACGCCGGTATTACGCAGACCATTCCCATCGCCATCTACTTTGAGTGGATGGGCGGCAACACGTCGGTAGCCCTCTTTTGGGTCGCCGTTGTGATTGTGTTTAGTTTCCTGGTCATCCTGTTCATCAACATGTACACCGCTCATTCGCAGAAGTATCGCGAGCGGGGCCTTTCCCATGCGGAGTACAAACAAGCCAAAGATCTCGCCGGACAGGGCGATTCGCTCGACCCAGTCGGCGGCGATGCGCTGCGTATCGATCGCGAGGCGCTGGCCGAGCTCATGCGTGATGATGCGGCGCCGCAGGGGGGTCGATAAGCTATGTCGCTCGTTTTGGATATTAAGAAACGTTATCCCGGGTTTGTGCTCGACATGCAGCTTGAGGCCGGCGAGGAGCGCGTGGCCCTGCTGGGCGCCTCGGGTTGCGGCAAGAGCTGTACGCTGCGCTGCATCGCCGGTGTGGAGACGCCCGACGAGGGTAAGATCGTTGTCAACGGCGTGACCTTTTTTGACTCGGCGGCGGGCATCAACCTGTCGCCCCAGGAGCGAAAATGCGCCCTGCTGTTCCAAAACTATCAGCTGTTTCCCAACATGACGGTGGCCGATAACGTATGCGCCGGTGTAAAGGACGCGGGCGACGCAGCCGCGCGCAAAAAGCTCGCCGAGCGCTACCTGGGTATCTTCGGTCTGGCCGAATTTGCCGACCGCTATCCCGCGCGACTCTCGGGCGGGCAGCAGCAACGCGTGGCGCTTGCTCGCATGGTGGCGGCGCATCCGGGCATTTTTATGTTCGACGAGCCCATGAGCGCGCTCGATTCCTATCTTAAGAGCGCCCTCGAGCAGAACATGCTCGACCTGTTCGATGTATGCAACCGCACCGTGCTCTACGTGAGTCACGATATCGACGAGGCGTGCCGTCTGTGCGAGCGCATCTGCGTGATGCACAACGGGCATGTTGAGGAGATCGGCTCCATCGAGGACGTGGTTCGCCGTCCGCAGACGCTGGCGGCGCTGCGCCTGACGGGATGCAAGAACACAAGCCGGGCGCGCAAGATTGGCGACGAAGAAGTTGAGGCCCTCGACTGGGGTATGACCTTTAACGTGGGTCGCGAGGTCCCCGATGACGTGGCGTACCTGGGTATTCGTGCGAGCTACTTCCATGTGGACAACCGCGCTGAGCGGGGTCGCAACAGCTACGACCTGCACGTGGCCCGTGTGAGCGATTCACGCTTTGAGCGGCTGGTGCTGCTGGACGTGCCGCGCGGCGATGCGCCCACGCGTCTGCAGTGGAAGGTCAACAAATTGAGCGTACCAGCGGATGGGTTACCGCAAGAAGGCGAGACCCTGCGTATGCATTTTGATGCCAGCAGGATCCATTTGGTTTGTCGATAGCGCCGGGTAATGCCGTCGGGGATATAAGCCTCGGCGGCTTTGCCTTGCCGCTCGCCGAATGAAGGATGACAAACTCTTATCAATTAAGATAATTATTTATTAAACGACGGCACAAGACGCTGTCGTACGCATGTCGGCGGTGTTCGTCTGGACGACAACCGTTGATATAGTTGACCTTAACTTGTAAAGGAGGGTGCGCACATGCCGCAGACGACATATATTCGCCGCGTTGCCGCGCGTGCCCTGTATATGGCTCGGAGCCGCATATGAGCAGGTATGTTCACGGCTCCGGGAGAGACGACGCACAACTAAATAACCGTCCGCAAGGCAGGTTCCCTAAAATTCCGGGTTTGAGCACGGCCGGGCAATCGCCGTCCGTCGTGCATCGATACCGCCGTTATCCGTTTTTGATTCGAGAGGGGAACCGTCATGGCTGAAGAATTTGATTTCCATCCGATGTGGGAGAGCCTCGGCATGAATCTTGCCGACCACGACATGCTGCTGGGCGCCGTGGGCCAGATGTACGGCGATATGTTCCTGACGCAGAACAATCGCCCCAAGTCCACGTCCTACCTGGATTTTGTCGCCACCAACATCCACAGCGGCCGTATTAAGGAGATGCTCGACAAGAAGGAGGCCGGCGAGGCCACCAAGATCGTCGGTTCGTTCTGTGTGTACGTGCCCGAGGAGATCGTACTTGCCTGTGACGGCATTCCCGTTGGTCTGTGCTCGGGTGCCGACTGGGCGACCGACAAGGTCGAGGAGCATCTGCCGCGCAACACCTGCCCGCTTATCAAGAGCTTTGCCGGCTTTAAGCTGGGCGAGGTCTGCCCTTACATTGAGTCGAGTGACCTGGTGGTGGGCGAGAACACCTGCGATGGCAAGAAGAAGGCCTACGAGTTTTTTGCCACGCAAAAGAACATGTACGTTATGGATATTCCCAACGTGCACGATGAGTCGACGCTCGTGACTTGGAAGGCCGAGGTCAAAAAGCTCGCCGCCAAGATCGAGGAAGAGTGTGGCGTCAAGATTACGCCCGAGCGCCTGAAGGCCGCCATCCACGCCGTCAATGAGAAGCGTCGCGCCCTGCAGCGTCTCGCTGCCACGCGCGCTGCCGATCCGGCGCCCATCAGCGGTCTCGACAGCCTGCTGACCGTTCAGGCCGCCTTTATGGACGACACGCCGCGTCTGACCGGAGCCATTAACGATATGGCGGCTGAGTGCGAGCAGCGTGTCGAGGCCGGCGAGGGCGTGGCGCCCAAGGGGACCAAGCGCATCCTGTACACCGGTACGCCCATGGCCGTGCCCAACTGGAAGCTGTTCAACCTCATCGAGAAAGCCGGCGGCGTTGTGGTGGGCGAGGAGTCCTGCACGGGCTCGCGCTACTACAAGGACCTGGTCGACGAGTCCGGTGAGACGGTCGACGAGATGCTCGACGCCATCGCCGAGCGCTACTTTAAGATTAACTGCGCCGTCTTTACGCCCAACGACCAGCGTATGAAGGACATCGTCCAGATGGCGCACGACCTGCATGCCGACGGCATCGTCGACGTGGCCTTGCAGTTCTGCACACTCTACGAAATGGAGTCCTTCGCCGTGGAGGAAGCTGCCGAGGAGGCCGGCATTCCGTTTATGCGCATCACCACCGACTACGCCGGCGAGGACGCGGGGCAATTGCAGACGCGCATTGAAGCTTTCTTGGAAACCATTTAGGGCTATCCGTCTCGGTGACTTCCCCAGGCACCCGATCTTGCCGTTCAAACCGTCGCTTGCGTACCAAAGTACGCGGTGCTCCTCATTTACGGCAACCTCGGGCACCCGGGAAAGCTGTTTCCTTGGTTGGTTAAAAGGTTTAGGAGTTATATGTCGGAAAATATTGAGCAGCCGTTGCCGCGCACGTTTGAGGAGTTCAACGAGCAGCGCAAGGCGGCGTTTATTCGCGTTAAGGAATATAAGCAGGCGGGTAATCGCCTGGTCGGCTTTTTGTGCAGCTATACGCCACTCGAGATTATCGATGCCGCGGGGGCCGCAAGTGTCGCTCTGTGCGGTACGTCCGATGAGGTGATTCCCGAGGCCGAGAAGGTGCTGCCGGCAAACCTCTGCCCGCTCATCAAGTCGACCTACGGTTTTGCCTACTCGCAAAAGTGCCCGTTTACGTACTTTAGCGACATGATCATCGGCGAGACCACCTGCGACGGCAAGAAGAAGATGTACGAGCTACTCAATGAACTCAAGCGCACGCACATTCTGCATCTTCCGCAGGGTCGCGATCGCGCCTACGAGCGCGAGGGCTGGTACGAGGAGTGCCGCCTGCTCAAGGAGGAGCTCGAGGGCTTCTACGGCATCACGATTACCGACGATGACCTGCGCGCTACCGTCCGTCGTCGCAACCGCTTGCGTGCGGCCCAGCTCGAGATGTTTGCGCTGCAGGCCAACCAGCCGGCGGCTATGAGCGGCGTCGACCTGATGAGCACCATGTTCGCCGGTACGTTCAGCTTTGATATCGAGGCCTATACGCAGCAGCTGGAGCAAAAGGTCGCCAAGCTGCGCGAGGCCTACGACGCGGGCGAGCGCCTGGTTGCGGCGGACGCCAAGCGCATTCTGATCACCGGTTGCCCGGTGGGCGGTGTGATCAACAAGATCGGCCGCACCATCGAGTCCAACGGCGGCGTGGTCGTGTGCATGGATGACTGCTCGGGCGAGCGCACGGCGGCTATGATGATTGACCCGGAGGCTCCCGACATCTTGCGCGCCATCGCCGACCGCTACTTGGATATCAACTGCTCGGTCATGACGCCCAACGATGGTCGTATGGAAAACACGCTGACCATGTGCGAGAAGTACCATGTCGATGGCGTGGTAGAGAGCGTGCTACAGGCCTGCCACACCTTCAACGTTGAGAGCATGCGCATGCAGGAGGCCGTCGAGGGTGCGGGTATTCCGTATATGAAGATCGAGACCGACTACAGCAACGGCGACATGGGTCAGATCGAGACGCGCATCGCCGCCTTCATCGAAACCCTGTAGGTGACGGTATGTGACAAAGGGACTGTCCCTTTGTCACATGTGAGGGAGGATGCCAAGGCGCCTGAACGCGCCGCTACCTTTGATGTTTAGATTGGGAGAGAGCCATGATAGGGATCGGGATCGATATCGGGTCTACGGCGGCTAAGGCTGCTGTGGTCGACAGGGAGGGTTCGGTGGCGTGGACGTGCGTGCAGCCAACCGGGTTTTCCTCGGTCGATGCTTCCGAGCGGCTGCGCGAGGCGCTGGCAGCGGCCGGCTATGACGTGGCTTCCGACGACGTGCGCGTGATCGCGACCGGCTACGGCCGTGTCGCCGTGCCCTATGCGCACAAGGTCGTGACCGAGATCACCTGCCACGGTACCGGTGCCGTGCGCCTGTTTGGCGATCACGGCACGGTGATTGACGTGGGTGGCCAGGACACCAAGGTCATTCAGCTTAAAAGTGGCCGCGTGGCCAAGTTCGCCATGAACGACAAGTGCGCTGCCGGTACGGGGCGCTTTTTGGAGATCATGGCCGACCGTCTGGGTATTTCCCAGCAGCAGATGGCCGACCTGGCGCGTTTGGGCGAGCCCACCAAGATCAGCAGCATGTGCACGGTCTTTGCCGAAAGTGAGGTCATCAGCCTGATCGGTCGCGGTGAGCCGCGCGAGAACATCGCCCGCGGTGTGATCGAGAGTGTCGTGTCGCGTGTGGCCACTATGGCCGGGCAGGCAGCGGGCGCTCCGTACTATCTGACGGGAGGGCTGTGCGAGAACGCCTTCGTGGTGGAGCGGTTGGGCGAGCTACTGGGGTCGCCGGTGACCACCTCGCCCCAGGCTCGCTTTGCCGGAGCGATCGGCGCGGCGATTCGCGCCACCGCCTTGGCCTAGTGGTGTACCGCGACATGCGCATCCTCAATATCTCGGCACAAAAACCAGATAGCACCGGCAGCGGCACCTACCTTGCCGCGCTCGTGCGCGAGCAGATCGAGACGGGGCATCGCGCCGCCGTGCTTTGCGGCGCGGCACCGGGTGATACCCAAGGCGAGCTGGACCGGCGTGCTGCCGTGTTTGCCGTACCGTTCGAGTCGCCCGAGCTGCCGTTTCCCATCTGCGGTATGTCCGATGTCATGCCCTATCCCTCCACACGCTATCGTGACCTGACGCCTTCGATGCTCAAGGCATTTGAGCGGGCATTTGCTGCTGCAATCGATCGGGCGGTGGCTGAGTTTCAGCCCGATCTGGTGCTCTGCCATCACCTGTATCTGGTGACCGCATTGGCGCGCGAGTGCGTCCGGGGCGTGCCGGTTGTTGCCGTGTGCCATTCGACCGACCTGCGCCAGCTGCGTTCGCATGCGCTCGAGCGCGATCGCATCGTAAGTGCGGTTCGTCGGCTCGATGCCGTCTTTGCGCTCCATGCTGAGCAGGCTGAGCAGATTGGCCTGGTGTGCGGCGTCGATGCCGATCGCATCCACGTGATTGGGACGGGCTACGACCATCGCGTCTTCTGCCGCGACGCAAGCGTGGCGAGACAGCCGGGATCGCTTGCGTACGTGGGCAAGATTTGCTTTAAAAAGGGCGTCGAGTCGCTGGTTCGAGCCGTGTCATTGCCGATTGACGATGACGTCCGGCCATCTGGCTTGGTGCTTGTGGGCGGCCGCGGGGACGATGCCGAGTACGCGCGTATCGAGCGCTTGGCTGCGGCCTCTGATGTGCCGGTGACGCTGGCGGGGCGCCTGGATAGCGATGGGCTCGTGCGTGCCTACCGCAGTTCCGACGTCTTTGTGCTGCCTTCGTTTTACGAGGGTCTGCCGCTTGTGACGATCGAGGCCCTCGCGTGCGGCTGCAAAGTTGTGGCGACCGATTTGCCCGGCGTTCGCCCCTGGATGGAGGCGATGCTTCCCGGTGCTCCCGTGACGTGGGTGGCGTCGCCGCGTATGACGGATGTCGACACGCCCGTGGCGGCCGACCTTCCGTTGTTTGAGCGCGCACTGGCAGATGCTATCGCGCGGGCGCTTGCGGCTCCGCCTTCGACGTTCGAGCCGTCGGCGGTCTCTTGGGAAGCGTGCCTGGCGCGTATACTTAAAGTCGTTGATTTGTTGGAAGGGGGTTCGTATGGCTAAGGACACCATGAGGCTCACGTCTATGACCGCCGCGAGCGGTTGAGCCGCTAAGTTGGCTCCCGGAGCCCTCGCCCAGGTCCTGGGCGACTTACCCAATGTGCATAACGACAACTTGCTCGTGGGGTTCGATACCTCCGACGATGCGAGCGTCTTCCGCGTAGGGGAGAACCTGGGGCTCGTGCAGTCCATCGACTTCTTTCCGCCGATGGTCGACGACCCGTTCCTGTTTGGCCAGATCGCTGCGGCCAACTCGCTGTCGGACATCTACGCCATGGGCGGGCGGCCGAGCCATGCCATGAACCTGCTGTGCATTCCGAGCTGCCTGGGCGTCGAGGTCGCCGGCAAGATTTTGGCAGGCGGTGCCGACAAGTGCGTCGAGGCCGGCTGCACCATCGCGGGCGGCCACACCATCAACGACGACGAGCCCAAGTACGGCTTGTCCGTGAGCGGCTTTGTCGCGCTCGACCGCATGCTCGCCAACAGCGACGCGCGCGTGGGTGATGTCCTGCTGCTGACCAAGGCGATCGGCTCGGGCATCATCACCACGGCCATTAAGGGCGAGCTCATCGAGCAGGACGAGGCCGCAGCCATGTTTGACTCGATGCGCACCCTCAACGAGGCTCCGATTCGTCTGGCCGAGGGACTTGAACTTCATGGCTGCACCGACATCACGGGCTTTGGCCTGATCGGGCATGCGTGCGAGATGGCCGAGGGCTCGGGCGTGCAGATTGAGCTTGCGTCGGGGGCGGTGCCGCTCTTTGATCAAGTGCTCGACATGGCGCGTCTGGGCATTATCCCCGCGGGCTCCTACCGCAACCAGGACTTCTTTGGCCCGCGTGTGGTTGCCGACGAGGACCTGGAGCCGGGCATGTTGGATGCGCTGTACGACCCACAGACCTCTGGTGGCTTGCTCATCGCGGCGCCTGCTGCCGATGTGGATGAGCTTGCGCGCCGTTTGCATGCCGAAGGACGTATCGCCGCCGCCGTCGGTCGCGTGTGCGAGCCGGTGCCAGGCGGTCCTGCCGTCCACGTTGTCCGTTAACGACACGTTTATTGAGCTATGTACCGTTCTAAAACGATTTATTCGAAAGGAAAAGCTATGTCTACCAAAATTGAAGTCAATGCCATGGGCGATGCCTGCCCGCTGCCCGTCGTCAAGACGCTTAAGGCCCTCAAGCAGCTCGATGGCGAGGGTGCCGTGGTGACCTCGGTCGACAACGAGACCGCCGTCAAGAACATCTCCAAGATGGCGCAGGAGAAGGGCTGCACGGCCTCGGTCGAGAAGATCTCGGACGCCGAGTGGCACGTGACTGTCGCGACCGCCGGCGCCGTGGCCGTTGCGGACCCCGAGCAGGACGGTGCCGCTTTCTGCGGCGCCAGCGCCGGCAAGGGCAAGCTCGTCATTTCCGTCTACACCGACTGCATGGGCCGCGGCGACGACGAACTGGGCCACAAGCTCATGAAGGCCTTCATCTTTGCCGTGACGCAGCAGGAGGAGCTGCCCGCGACCATGCTGTTCTACAACGGTGGTGCCAAGCTCACCGTCGAGGGCTCTCCGGTGCTCGACGACCTGAAGGGCCTGGCCGAGCAGGGTGTCGAGATTCTCACCTGCGGCACCTGCCTCGATCACTATGGCATTAAAGATCAGCTTGCGGTGGGCGAGGTCACCAACATGTACGTGATCGTGGAGAAGATGGAGCAGGCCGTGCGCGTTGTGCGCCCGTAGCGTATTGGTTGGAGTTGCCATGAGGCAGAAGCGCCCGGCGCTTGTCATCACGTTTCCCACCACGGCGGCCGCCATGGGTTGCGAGTCCCTGTGCATCGAGCGCGGCCTCCCCGGGCGAACGATTCCCGTGCCCGGGGAGGTCGCTGCCGGTTGCGGTCTGGCATGGAAGGCGTTGCCTGCCGATGAGGAACTGCTGCGCGGCGAACTCGCCGCGGCGGGCGTTCCCACCGAGGGCTATACCGTGATCGATATGTGGGAGGTCGTGCGATGATCTACCTGGATAACGCGGCGACGACCATGCACAAACCGCAGACGGTCATCGATGCCGTGACGCAGGCGATGTGCTCGCTCGGCAATGCCGGGCGCGGCGCCACGTCGGGTGCCCTCGATGCCGCTCGTACGATTCACGCTTGCCGTGCCAAGCTCGCGCGCCTTTTAGGTTGCCCGAGGGCGGACCATGTGTGCTTTACGCCCAACTCAACCGCGGCGCTCAACACCGCCATCTGCGGCGTGGTGCGCCCCGGCGACCGCGTGGTCACGACGGTGCTTGAGCACAACTCGGTGCTACGTCCGCTCAACCGCCTGGCGGTAGAGCAGGGCGTGACCGTTGAGCATGCGGGCTGCGACGCGAACGGCGTGCTCGACTACGACGAGCTCGAGCAACTGGTCACGCTGGGTACGCGTGCCGTGGTGGTGACGCACGCCTCCAATGTGACCGGCAACGCGGTCGACGTTGCGCGTGTGGCTGCCATCGCGCATGCGGCCGGCGCGCTTGCGATCGTCGACGCCTCGCAGTCTGCCGGTACGGCGAAGATTGACATGGATGCCATGGGGCTCGACGTGGTGTGCTTTACCGGCCACAAGGGGCTCATGGGACCCCAAGGCACCGGCGGCCTGGCCGTGGCAGAGGGCGTTGACGTGGCGCCGTGGGCCATGGGCGGCACGGGTGTGCACAGCTTCGATGCACTGCAGCCGCTTGGGTGGCCCACGCGCCTTGAGGCGGGCACGCTCAACGGTCACGGCATCGCGGGACTTTCTGCCGGTCTCGACTATATCGAGGCACAAGGCGGGGTCGAGGCGATTGCGGCGCATGAGCGCTCGCTTGCAGAGCGCTTCCTCGTCGGTGTTCGCGAAATCCCCGGCATTGCGCTCTACGGTGCGTTTGACCAGCCCGTGCGCTCGGCGATCGTCTCACTCAACGTGGGTGATATCGACTCTGCCGAGATCTCGGACGCACTCATGCAAGGGTGGGGGATTGCGACGCGCCCCGGTGCCCATTGCGCTCCGCTCATGCACCGCGCGCTGGGGACCGAGCGTCAGGGTGTCGTTCGCTTCTCGTTCGGGTATTTCAACACGACCGGAGAAGTCGACACCGCGATCGACGCTTTGCGCGATTTAGCCTGCTAAAGCTGCTAGACCGTTTATACTTGCGGGATGGGTGTTTTTGCCCGTCCCGTTTTTGTTTCGACCCGAAAGGTGGTCCCATGGCTTCATCCGCCCCGCGCGGCCTGCGCTCCGACCATGTCGTCACCGTTGGCATCGCCCTGTTCTCGATGCTCTTTGGCGCCGGCAACCTCATTATTCCGCCGTTGCTGGCGCTGCAGGCAGGTTCTGCCACGCCGGTCGCCATGCTCGGCTTTCTGATTGCCGCCATCGGCCTGCCCGTCATGGGATTTATCGCCGTGGCGCTTGCTGGAACGGCGCGCGAGCTTGCCGGCCGCGTGCACCCCAAGTTTGGCGAGTTCTTTGTCGCGGCGGTGTATCTGGCCATCGGCCCGTGCCTGGCTATTCCGCGCACGAGCTCCACGGCCTTCGAGATGCTGGTGCCGCTGCTGCCCGAGGGCGTCTCGCTCGGCACGGCTCGCCTGGTGTTTGCCATCGGGTTTTTCGTCGTCGCGTTTGCGCTTACGCTGCGCCCGGGTGTCATCACACGCGTGCTCGGCCGCATTACGGGCCCCGCGCTTATCGCGCTCATCGTGCTGGTTGTGGGTGCTGCCGTGATCTCGCCGCTGGGACCGGCTGCCGCGCCTCAGGCTCCCTACGATGCGGGCGCTGCCGTGCAAGGCTTTTTGACCGGCTACCAGACCATGGACCTGCTCGCGTCGCTCGCCTTTGGCATTATCATCGCCGAGACCATCCACGAGTTGGGTGTTACCGATGACAAGCGCGTGGCTTTTGAGATCTCGCGTTCCGGTGTGATCGCCGGTGTGCTCATGGCCGTCATCTACTGCGGCCTGGCGCTTGCCGGCACGCAGCTCAGCACCGTGATGCCCGATGCCACCAATGGCGCCGCCATCCTTGCCCGCTCTGCCTCCATGCACTTTGGCCTTGCCGGCACGGTCGTGGTCTTTGCGATCTTTTTCCTCGCCTGCATGAACGTGTGCATCGGCCTCATCAGCTGTTGCTCGCGTTACTTCTGCGAGACGTATGTGGTTAAAGGGGGAGCGGAGGCCTCCGAGGAGGCCATGCGCCGTCCCTTTGCGGTTCTCGCCTTTGTGTTCGCGGCGTTTTCGTGCGTGCTCTCCAACGTGGGCCTCGACGTGATCCTCATGTTCTCGGTGCCCATGCTCAACGCCTTGTATCCCGTCGCCATTGTGCTGGTGCTTATGGGCCTGGCGCATGGTATTTGTGACGCGCATCCGCAGGTGTGGGTTTGGGTCGGCGGCGTCGTCGCGGTGCAGAGCGTGATCACCTCGGTCCGTGATGCATTCTTTGCGGATGCGTGGCTGCCGTTCGATGCGCTGCCGCTGGCGGACATTGGAGCCGCGTGGGTGCCGGTCGCCGTGGTGGCGTTTGTGATTGGCCTGCTCCATAGTCGTTTTGTTGCACATTCGAGGAGCTAAGGCATCAATGCTTGCACAGGCGGGGAGTCTCCCCTATAATTTCCTTCGCTTTGGGACACGCAAGGTTTAGACCTTAGCTGCTCAACACCTTCGGGACGTGGCGCAGTTTGGTAGCGCGCCTGCTTTGGGAGCAGGATGTCGCAGGTTCAAATCCTGTCGTCCCGACCATATCTTGCGGGCGTAGTTCAATGGTAGAACCCCAGCCTTCCAAGCTGATGACGCGGGTTCGATTCCCGTCGCCCGCTCCATAGGATAGTTTTAACGGCTCTGGCTCCATTTGGTGCCAGAGCCGTTTTCATAAGCGTGCCGGGCGACGGGAATCGAACCCGGCAGGGTGCGAAGCTGAGAAAATGCGTGAGCATTTTCCAGCGCAGCACGCAAGGGCCAACGGCCCGCAGCGAAACAAGGGTTTGCGAAGCAAACCCTTGGACTTCCCGTCGCCCGCTCCATAAGATAGATGAATGGCTCTGATTCCTTTTGGGACCTGTCTCTTATACACATCTGACGCTGCCGACGAAGCTAG
>CABSMQ010000043.1:0-18387 GCA_902478965.1 uncultured Collinsella sp.
ATGTAGGACCAAGCGATGATGTCCTCACTGAGCGGCTTGCCCAGGTGCTTCATAAAGCCCTCGACGACATGCTCGAGTGTGGGGCTGGTCGCGCGCAGCAGACCGCGGGCGCCGACCTCGGCACCCAGCAGGCGCAGCTGATTTTCGCCCGACATGGAAAACTTGATGTCGTTTACGCGCACGACCTTCATGCCCTGCGTGTCGACAATCTGCTTGTTAAGCACGTCGCGGGCGAGTAAGAGTTCGGTCGGCTGCAGGTACGAAAAACGGATTTCGGTGGCCGATGTCTTAAGGTGTACACCCGTCTCGTCGATACGGTCGACCCATTTGCGCCAGCTGATCATAAACGGCGTCTTGCCGGGACCGCGGAACGCGAGCGACGTCACGTGCGGAAAAACTTCGCCGGTAGCAATACCAAAATCGTTCACAACGCCGAGCTTTTCGCCATCGACGTCCAAGACCGGCAGTTTGAGCATCTCACTCAGATAATTCAATGGTGCTCCCCATCATAATTCCTCCAGACGCGGCCGCGCGTGCGGCGTCCGGGGGCTTCTGGATATGTATACGCATGCGCGGGCGGCACGCCGCTCGGCGCTCACACCCCGTGCATGCGCAAGAAGCACCTGCATGGGGTCATCGACTGTATGGTCGAGGTTTGGATTTCACCTGCAACCTTTCTCTTGACCCTTGTTATCCGCAGTAACTATAGCATCAGCATCGCCCTGCGGCATCGAATTTATGCGCTGCACATTGCAGGCATACCAAACGCTGACGCATCCGTGACATAGTCATTGGGGACGTTCTTAAATGACTACCCAATGGCTACTCTGTGGTTACTCTGTGGTGTCTTCGTCCTCGGCAAGCTGGGGGAACACGGCGTCCTTGGGCATGGTGACCTTCGTCAGCGAGGTGAGCTTTTTGCTCAATGCCGTGTCCGTCTTGACCAGGTCGCTGAGCGTCACGATCTTGTAGCCGTCGGCAATGAGGCCGTCGATAATCTGCGGCAGCGCCTCGAGCGTCTGCTCGGCGCATTCGTCTCTATCGGTGAGCAGCACGATATTGCCCGGCGTCACCGAATCGAGCACCGTCGAGACCTGCTCGTCGGCACCGTTGAGCAGCCAGTCGCCCGAGTCAATATTCCACGAGACCACGGCGGAGACCAGGTCCATCGCATCAATCCAGTTTTGCTCGTCAAAGGCAGCGTAGGGAGCACGCAGCAGCATCGTCTTCACGCCGGTCGCCGACTTAATCGCATCGGTGCCTTTCGTGATCTGTTCGCGTACCGCCTCACGGTCCTGGCCCTTGAGCGAATCGTCGCTGTAGCTGTTGGATCCGATCTCGCACCCGGCATCGACAATCGCCTTGGCCGTGGCAGGCGAGGCCTCGACCGCATCGCCCGAAAGGAAGAACGTCGCGGTGACGCCCTTTTCCTTGAGCACCTGCAAGATCTGTTTGGTGGCGCCGCTCGGACCCTCGTCAAACGTCAGCGCCACGTACTTTTTGTTGCCCTTGGGCGCCACGCTGGCGCACGCAACAACGCAATCGGTGGCGGGCACAACCTCGCCGCGGTCCTGCGTCTTGCCCGACTGCTCACCAGCCCACACCTCGGATCGGCCCTGGACACCCCATGTCTGCACATACTCGATAGCGCCCGTGCCCTCGACCTTGAGCTTGGGCTCGATAACCGTAGCCTGAACCTCGTGCTTCTCGTAGGTGTTACGGCCATCCTTGACCGTCACCTTCTCGCCACCCTCAAGTTCGCGGCTATCCCATTTGCCCTGCTTCACGCGCTTGCCGTCGACCTTCACCGACAGCTTTTCGCCTCCATGGCGCTTGAGCACGCTGTCATCGACGGCCAGCAGGTCGCCTGCGTCGTAGGTATCAGTCAACTCCTGGTCGTCGATGAGATTCTGCAGCGTAGAACCCACACGCACCGCGGTCTTCTGGCCGTTGAGCTCCACGTCCACACTGCGGTTGACGTAGCCCACGACGGCAGCGATAAACAGCACGAGTGCGCAACCCACGGCGATGAGCGCATAGGGCAGACGAGACGAACGACGGGGCGTACGGCTGTTGCCGATGCGAGCGCTGCGGTCGCTAAAGCCGCGGCTATGGTTGAGATACATCGCGCCGGGCTTACGGTGACGCTTGCGCTGACCGCTGGGCAGCTGCCCCAGATCGCGGCGCGCCGTCGGACGCGCGCCCGAACGCCCGTTTAAGCTGGATCCGTTTTGGCGCATGTGCCCTCCCCCATAAACACAGCAAGCCGGAGCAACAGGTCTCCGGCTTGCCTCCCATCATTTGGTACGTCGCTATTTTGTAGCTTTTGACGAGCCGCCACTCGCCTTTTGGTATTCGTCCTTAAAGGCCGTGAACATGCCGCGCGTCTTGCCGAGCTGCTTGCCCAGTGCGCGACTGCCCTTGTCCACGGCAACCGATCCCTTGTCATCGAGCACCTTGGCGCCCTTCTTGACCTTATCGCCCACCACGACGCTGGCCTCGGCGGCCTTGGCAGCCGCACCGCCCGAATACCCGAGCGACTTGACCTCGTCCGAAACAATCATCGCGCCGTCCGCATAGCCGCGCAGCATCGTCGGCGGCACCTGCGTGTCACCAACCAAAACACTCGAAGCAGCACCGGCGGTCACATAGAATGCCTGCACGATGCCCGAGCGTGGCTTGAACTCAACGTCCGAGCAATAGCCCACGATGTCGCCCGATTCCGTGCGCACGTCCATACCGACCCAGATGATGCAATCGTCCAGGTTGATGTCGAGGCGCTTGGCAGCGGCGGCATCGTACGTGTCCTTGACGTCATCGACCGCAATGGCGCCCTCGTAGACACCAATGGCGTCGAGCGCTACGAATCGGTCGGGGCGCTCGATCATGCCCGCGATATCAGACTGGCGGACCATAAAGCCGACCACGCGCGTACCGCCCGGGGTAAAGACCGGAAAGTGAATCTTTCCGAGCTTTTTAGGGCTGCGCGGCGTGCCGTCCTTTTTGGTGCGCTTGTCCTCGGTAGGCTTGCGATAGATCTTGGCGCCGACAAAATCCCCGGCGCGCATTATGCCTCGGTCGAGGGCTCCGCAGCCTCGGTATCAGCCTCGACGGCGTTCTCGACCACGACGTCGGCGGCAGGCGTCACGTTGCCGCCCGAAATGGCGTCGTTGAGCTGCTCGCGCAGCTGGTCCATGCGCTCGCGGGCCAGGTCGACCTTGGCGCGCAGGTCATCGGTCTTGGCGTCGACCATCGGGCCAAAGTCATTCACCGCAGCACGGGCCTCCTCGGCGCTGTGCTCGTAGGTGTCGCGCATATTGTCCCAGGCGTCATTGGCGATATCGGCAGCCATGGCGCGGGTCTCGGCGCCCGAGCGCGGGGCCAGAGCAACGCCGACAATAGCGCCGGCAGCGGCACCAAAAAGTGCGCCGGAGACAAAGCTGAAAGTCTTACCCATGATCATTCCTCTCCTGCGGGCACGTCGGTGCCCACCGTTTGAATGCTGTCCATTATACCCGCAGCGCATCACTTGCCGCTCCGCTCATCTGCGTACGGCAAAGGCGCAGGTACGTGATGGTGATAAACGCGTAGGCCTACTCCTGGGGCATAGCCGGCATGGCCACCGTGGCACCCGGGTCCTCGCCGGCGCCGTCCACGAGCGGCAGGCCGCCCTCATGCGCAGGTCCTGCCGGAGCCGTCGCAGCACCGCCAAAGACAGCAGCGGAGGCCTCGTGGTTCTCGGCAACCGCGCCCTCGGTATCAATCGCCACCTGGGGCTCGTCGTCAAAGTTGGGGACGCCCTGGGGCTCGGTGGGAACGGGCTCAGCGGTCGCATCGGCAACGGGCTCGGCGTCGACCGGCACATCGCCCTCGTCAGCGCCCTCGTCCTCGGCAGCATCTTCGCCGTTCGCAGCGGCGACGGCCTCGTGAGGATCCTTGCCCTCGGCCTCGGCGCGCATGCCCAGCACCAGGTTGCGCAGGCCCGCGACCGTGCCCTCCACGTCGGGGGCAGGCTGGTCGGCGTGCAGATAGGCCCAGTCCATCATAAAGGTGGCCGAAGACAGCGCACCGATGGCCAGCGCGTCGTCGGGGCACGAAAGCTCAACCTCAAAGACGCGCTCGTCGTGCTCGCTTACGCGCGTGCGGCCGCACGAGATGCTACCGGCAAGACCGGTCTCGTTCATGAGCTCAACCGTCACGTGCTCCAGCAGGTGGCAGAGCTCGGTCTGGCCCATGCAGTCCTGGAACTCGCGGCCGGAATCGCCCAGGCACAGGTGCTTGGCAATCGCCGGCACCAGGTAGTACACGCGCGCCGTGGCCTCGATGTCCTCCGAGGTCATGAGCGGCATGCCGGGGTTCACCAGCACATGCGCGCAGATCTTGTCCTCGCTGACGGTGACCTTAAGGATGTTGAACAGGCCTGCCATAACTCTCCCCTACTCTTCCTTGTCCTACTCGTCGCCGTCGTGCGGATTCGCGGAACCCGCACCCGACGTCGTCGGCTCGTCTACCGAAGACTCGGAATCCTTCTTATCGGTTTCGGCCGGAGCAATCACGCGAATGAGCGAGATGCGCTGGCCACGCATCGACTGCACCTTGAACTTGTACCCCGCGACCTCAAACACCTCTCCGATGTCGGGCACCGAGTCACAAAGCTCCAAAATCCAGCCGGCGATGGTCTCATAATCATCGCTTTCCTCGAGCGGCCAACCAAGCTCAATCGCGTCATCGCACGAAAAACGCCCATCAACGAGCCACTCGCGGCGCGAAAGGCGCGTGAGATACTTGTTGTCGGGGTCGAATTCATCCTCGATCTCGCCGACGATCTCCTCGACGATGTCCTCGATAGTGATGATGCCGGCCGTGCCGCCGTACTCGTCCACGACCACCACGATCTGGTCGTGCGAAGTCTGCATCTCGGACAGCAGCGGCAGGATGTCCTTGGTGTCGGGCACAAAGGTGGCGTCGCGCAAAAAGCCGGCGATGGGCTGGTCGCCCTTGCCGTCGAGCGCGGGCTGAATCAGGTCCTTGATGTGCGCAATGCCGGCGACGTTGTCGGGATCCTCGTGATAGACGGGGATGCGGCTGAAGCCGGTCTGGCGCATGGTGGACAACACGTCGGCGACCGTCTCGTCGTCCTCGCACATGGTGGTGTCCACGCGCGGCACCATGACCTCGCGGGCAACGGTGTCGCCTAGGTCGAAGATCTCGTGGATCATGCGCTTTTCCTCGTCGAGCAGGTCGTCCTGCTCCGAGACCATGTACTTGATCTCTTCTTCCGAGACGTTCTGGCGGTCGTCGGCGCTCTTGATGCGCAGGATGCGGGCCAGGCCATCGGAGCAGGCGCCGGTCAGCCACACGAGCGGACGGGCGATCTTTTGGAAAAACGACAACGGTCCCACGACCTGCTTGGACACGCCCTCGGCATTGGCCAGGCCGATGCGCTTGGGGACGAGCTCGCCGATCACGATGGACACGAAGGCGACCGCGACGGTGATGATGACCGGCGCCAGGCCGCGCGCGATGGCGGAGAGCGGCGCGATGCCAAAGCTCATGAGCCACGTGGCGAGCGGGTCGGACAGACTCGTCGAGGCGACGGCGGACGAGGCGAAGCCCACGAGCGTAATGGCAACCTGGATGGTGGCGAGCAGCTGGTCGGAGTCGGCAGCCAGCTTAATGGCACGCTCGGCGCGCTTGTCGCCTTCCTCGGCCTCGTGCTCCAACACGGCGCGCTTGGCCGTGGTGAGCGCCATCTCGGACATAGAGAAGTAGCCGTTGATGAGGGTCAAAACGAGGGTGGTGATAAGGGAGATGGTTATGTCCATCGGGAGTTTCTCGAACCTCCAAGATTCGGGACGTCGGATTAAAACGTTGGTGGCGGATACGGCAATTGCACCGGCGCCCAAACAAGGACGCAGGCGCGCAGGCGTGGTCGCTAGATTACGAAGAGGATCACCGCCATGAACTGGAAGATGCTGCCGGCGAGCACCCACAGGTGAAACACGCTGTGCAGATAGCGCACGTTTTTGGCGATATAGAACGGCACGCCCGCGGTGTAGCACACGCCGCCGACGGCGAGCAGGGCAAGTGCCACGGGGTTGAGCAGCGCCACAAGTTCGGGCAGCTTAAAGACAACGAGCCAGCCCATCAGCAGGTAAACCAGGCCGCTTACCCAGTGCGGTTGACGCTCGCGCATAAAGCACTCGAGGGCGATGCCGATAATGGCGATGGCCCATACGGCAAAGAACAGCGCAGGGCCGCCGTCGTTTGCGAGCGTGATAAGGCAAAACGGCGTATAGCTGCCCGCAATGAGCAGGTAGATGCAGCTGTGGTCGATGATGCGAAACACGCGCTTGGCGCGCGCGGGCTGAATCGCGTGGTAGAGCGTGGAGGCTAGGTATTCGAGGATAATGCTGACACCATAGACAATCGCCGCGGCCATGTGGGCCGGGCCTCCGCCGCGCAGGGCAGCGAATACGATCAGGAGCACCAGGCCCGCGATACCCAGCAGGCAGCCGACACCATGGGTGACGGAGTTCATGATCTCCTCGCCCACCGTGTAGTGTGGAACGGCCGCGGTCTTGGGTCGCGGCTTAGAACTGTCGCTCGAATCGGACATGCCGGTTACATCCTCCAACGTAAAGAGTTCTCAACACTATATCAAAGCGTCTAGGTACGTGCGAAATTTGCACCATACGTGACCCTTTGTTTACCCATTCTTTGTCTGTTGACGCATCAACGGCGAACGTCCATAATGCGCTTGCATTAAATGTTGATGTATTAACATCTTATAGGAAAGCTTCTTATGTCTCAAAACGCACGTTCCCATCGAAAGCTCAAGATAGCCGGCATCGTTGCACTGGTGGCTGTCGTTGCGCTGCTCGGATTTGCCGGCAACTTTCTGTTTGACTTCGCGCTGAATCCCCGCGCGCCATACACCATGAAGATGATGCAGGATAGCAAGAACGACAAAGAAAGTGAGCAGCCGGATGCCGAGGATGCCGAGGCGCGGGCATGGTTTAAAGAGAACCGCGAGAGCAGCGGCCTCACCGCAGATGACGGAACCGAGCTCGCCGCCTGGTATTTTACTGCCTCGGAGAACACCCACGATTACGCCGTCTGCCTGCATGGATATACCAACGAGCCCATCGGCATGGCTCGATACGCCAAGCGCTTCCACGACCGTGGCATGAACGTGCTCGCGCCTGCCGCCCGCGCCCACGAGCGCTCCGGCGGCGACTATATCGGCATGGGCTGGCCCGAGCGCCTCGATATCGTCGCATGGATCGAGCAAATCGTTCAGGCTGACCCCCAGGCGCGCATTCTTGTCTTTGGCGAATCGATGGGTGCAGCAACCGCTATGAACGTCGCGGGGGAATCTCTGCCTGCAAACGTGAAATGCATTATCGAGGACTGTGGTTATACGAGTGTTTGGGACGAGTTTTCCCTGCAGCTCAAGGACGTGTTCGGCCTGCCCAGCTTTCCCTTGCTCGATGTAGCAAACTTGGTGTGCAACGTGCGCGCGGGCTACGACTTTCATAAGGCGAGCAGTGTGGAGCAACTCAAACACGCGACGGTTCCCATGCTGTTTATCCACGGCGACCAGGACACCTTTGTACCGTACAGCATGCTCGACCAAAACTACGACGCGTGCGCCAGCAAGGTCAAGCAAAAGCTCACTATCCATGGCGCCACCCACGCCAAGAGTGCGCAAGTTGACCCCGAGCTCTACTGGAACACGGTCGACGACTTCCTCGACAAGAATTTTTAGGCAAATAGGACGGTTTACCAGTCTATCTGACCCCTTAGCACTTCCAAAAAGCCGCCCGCGGGCACTGTGCTCACGGGCGGCTTTTGCTAACGCTGCGCTACAAAAACGCTTGATTTGTCCAATAGCTAGACGCTACTTGACCTCGATGAGCTCGTACTTGCTCGTGCCCAGGCCGATCTTCTCGGCATGCGCGATGCACACGCGCCAGTCGGTGTCGGGATGCGTGATGCAGAAGGGATCCTTGGCCTGCTCGCCCTCCAGATGCTCGTGGTTGTGCTCCATCTTGGCCGCGCTATCGGTGAGCTCGGTGTTGGGCAGCGGCTCGGATGCCATGACGGCATCGGCGCAGGCCTGGTCGATGGCGACCGGGTCGAAGCTCGCGAACATGCCGATGTCGTTGACGATAGGCGTGTCGTTTTCGGGGTGGCAGTCGCAATTGGGGCTGATATCCATAGCCAGCGAAATATGGAAGCTCGGGCGGCCGTCGACGACGGCCTTGGTGTACTCGGCGATCTTGCAGTTGAGCACGTCGGCCGCAGCGTCATAGCCGGGCTTGATACAGTCCTGATTGCATGCCGCAATGCAGCGGCCGCAGCCCACGCAGCGATCGTGGTCGATGGCGGCCACGTGGACCGTGCGGGTGTTGCCGTTGGCAAGCTCGCGCTCGCGGGTGTCGTCAAACGAGATAGCGCTGTGTGCACAGATCTTTTCGCAGGCACGGCAGCCAATGCAGTGCTCGGTCGCGACGTTCGGCTTGCCGGCGGCATGCTGCTCCATCTTGCCGGCGCGGCTGCCGCCACCCATACCCAGGTTCTTCATGGCGCCGCCAAAGCCGGCCTGCTCATGACCCTTAAAGTGGGTGAGGCTGATCACGATATCGGCATCCATGAGCGCCTGACCGATCTTGGCCTCGTGCACGTACTCGCCGCCCTCGACCGGGACGAGCGCCTCGTCGGTGCCCTTGAGGCCGTCGGCGATGATGATCTGGCAACCCGTGGCATACGGGGTAAAGCCGTTCTGGTAGGCGGTGTCGATGTGCTCGAGCGCGTTTTTGCGGCTACCGACATAGAGCGTATTGCAGTCAGTGAGGAAGGGCTTGCCGCCCAGCTCCTTCACCACGTCCGCGACGGCGCGGGCGTAGTTGGGGCGCAAAAAGCTCAGGTTGCCCAGCTCACCAAAGTGAATCTTGATGGCGACGAACTTGTTCTCAAAGTCGATCTGCTCAATTCCGGCGCGGCGAATAAGGCGTTTGAGCTTGTCGAGCTGGCTCTCGCGAGCATGCGTGCGCAAGTTGGTGAAGTACACCTTGGCGGGTGCTGCGGGTGCAGTTGCGGTCATAGATATATCCCCTCTGTCTATATGGCGTTACAGACATAGAGGATGGTACCAGTTAAAGCAGAGTTAAAGTCAAGTACGGCACCTAGTCATTGGAGACGTTCTTAAATGAGTAGTCGCAAGGGACACTCTTTCGCCACCCGGCAGTTGGGGACAGTCCCCAAGTGCCGGCAGGAAAGGAACGTCCCCGAAGGCCGGCATATAGGGACAGTCCTTGCCAACCCGACCGGCAGACCGGCGAATCATCGACATCTGGTAAGAGGGACGCGCCGTCACGTTTGTGGCGGCGCGCCTTGGTTTTGCGGCGCGTTCTGGCGTGGCCACAATCTGGTTTGATGGCGTGCCCTGGTGTGGCGGCGTTGACGGCGTGCCCTGGCGTGACGGAGCGTCCTGGCGCGGACCGCTAGCCCTTTTGCGCGACCAGATGCGCGCGGAATCCCTTCTGTGCCTCGAGCTTGAGCGGAGTGAGCCCGGATTCCTCGACGAGCGCGCGTAGCTCGGACAGCTTGAGGATGCGCACGTCGCCATGGCCCAAGAGGCGTGCCAGCGGTAGCTCGATGTTGTTCATGAGCCAGACCGCGACATCGTTCGAGGTGTAGTCGCGAAGGACCAGTCGCCCGCCGGGCCGAAGGACGCGTGCCACCTCGGCGAAAAACCTCTCCGGATGCGGGTAGTGGTGGAAGCTGTTGGAGCAGAGCACGGCGTCGAAGCTCCGGGGCTCGAAGGGCAGTGCCTCCGCGTCTCCGACGACAAAGCTGACGTTATCGAGCTGCTTTGCCCGGGCGACGTCGATCATCCCGGGTGTGAGGTCGAGTCCAGTCAAGTGCTTGCTGGGGTACCGGGCGTGGAGCAGTTCTAGGACGGCTCCGGTTCCACAGCCCACGTCGAGCGCGTCCTCGAACGGTTCGAGCTCAAGCTCCTCGAGCATTTGCGGATAGTCGTCCTTGCACATCTCGTAAATGCCGGCATGGCCGGATTCGTAGACCTTTGCCGCCTCGGTGAACTCCTTGATGGAGAGCTGCTTGAGCTCCTCTGCCGATCTTGCCATGAGCCCTCCTATTCCTGGACCTTCAGCGCCTCGGAGAGGCTCACGCGCTTGATGGAGCGCGTGTGTAGCAGCGCCACGACCAGGTAGGTCGCAAAGCCAATGCCGACGCATGCAGCCATAGACCAAGCGGGCACGTAGATCTCGATATTGCCGTTGTAGGCGAGCAGCATCGAGCGGAAGATGGCCGTGAGCGAGCCAATAATGACCGGCAGGCTCAGCACGAGCGACGCCGCCACGCACAGCGTGATCGAGCGGATGTACAGATGCGAGATCTCGCTATCGCGATAGCCAAAGACTTTCATGTAGCTGATCGAACGGGCGCTGTGGTCGATCACCGCCTTGGTCAGCAGGTACATAAACAGCAGGAAGATAAACACCGCGAGCCCGATCATCATTCCGATCATTTTGCTCATCATGCCGATGAACTGGTCGCCCACGGCCCGCATGTCGTCGGGCGTGGTGTCGCCGGCAAAGTAACGAGCATCGAGGTCGAGCTTCTCGTCGCTCACATAGCCGTTAAAGTAGGTGGCGTCATTGCCGAACAGCTCGTTAAAGTCATCGATGCTCATATAGATATTCATGTCCGACTTGGAGCCCCAGGCACAGTCCTTGCCCGCGTACTCAAGGGAATAATGCTCCCCCTCGTACTTGTCGATGAGCGTGACCTTCTGGCCCTCGCTCCAGCCAAACTTGTCGAGCAGGCCGCTGCCAAAGACGACGCGCCCATCGCCAACGTTGAGGTCTTTCCAATAGCGCGAATCGGGCGAGATGCCGTAGACGGAAATCGTCTCCTGCCCATTTCCATCGCCGCGGTCGTATTGCAGCTGGTAAACGGCATATTTCTCGGCCTGCGCGATTGCGCCCGCGCCGTTGTCGGTCGTATTGACCGGGTGGATATCATCGTTGTCAGTGTCGATCTCAGAGGCCTTGTCGATCAGGTCGATAGCCTCGTCGCGGTCGCAGCCGAGGGCATCGGCAAGGTCATCGAGGCGCGCGTAGAGCGCATCCTTCTTGTCCTGGACCTTGGCGAGCGCGTCCTGCGCCGCGGCCAGGCTCTCGGCAGACGGAGCGCTGGTCGCGGCATCGGCTGCCGCCTGCGCTGCATCGGCCGCGTCGTCAAGCTCGTCATCGGCATCCTGAGCGGCAGAAAGCAGCGCGCCGTCAACCGACTGCAAACGCTCGAGTGCCGACCACTGCTCGCGCTCCTCGGCGGTGCCCTCGAGTTCCAGCGGGGCCTTGAGCGTGTACTGGTGCTCGGCGACCAGGCTTGTCTCGAGGTTGTCCGCGTAGTGCGTCATCGTGGGCAGAATCGCCAGGCCAAAGAGCAGTAGCAGCGAGGCAAACGCAATGCCCACGAAAAGCGTGGCGAAGTTGCCCAGATTACGCAGGAAGATGCGCAGGCGGAAGCGCGAGACAAAGCCCATGCGCTCCGGCAGCTGCAGGCCGCGCTTGGTGCCCGACTTGCCGCCCGCCTCGTGACGGAGGAACTGCAACGGCGTCTTGCCCATTTTGCGGAGCAGGCCCACCAGCGTAATGAGGATGAGCGCGGCGGCGGGAACCACGGCGCACTTCACAAAGATCTCCCAGCTCCAGTACACCTGGAAGGGCGGCAGGCTGTACGAGCCGTAATAGAGGCCGCGCATGGGCTCGGTAAAGAACGCAACGCCGAGCGCGGTGCCCAACAGCGCCGCGAGCATGCCCACGATGGCGGGAAGCGCGAGGTAGTGCAGTACGATCTCGCGACGGCGATAGCCGCTGGCGAGCAGTGTGCCGATGATGGCGCTCTCCTCCTCGATGGTGGCGTCGGTAAGGACCACAAAGACGAACGCCATGATCACGATGATGATGTCGAGCAGCGTCATCCACATCATAGAGTCGCCGTCCACGTCATCGCGCGCATAGCCAATGCCTTGATTGGAATCGGCGTCGATCAGATCGTCCACGCGCGCATCGACGTCGGTCAGTGCCTCAACCATATCCTGCTCCGCATCGATGCGGTCCGCGGTGGGGAGGTCGCGATCGGTAAAGGTGAAGGAGTAGGTGTAGGCGGGCGCGCCGCCGGCATCTTCGAGCGCGGCAAAGCCGCCATCGGTGACCTCGGCCACGCCGTACGTGATGGTGTTCACCGTAAAGTCCGAATTGTTGAGAAACAGCGCCTGACTGTCGGGCTGGGTCATGATGCCGCAGATGATGTAGGTGCGGCCCTCAAGCTCAACCTTATCGCCCACGGCGAGGTCGTTGTTGGTGGCGAAGACACGGTCGATGGCTACCTCATCGTCCGTCTTGGGCTCCTTGCCCTCACAGTAGGACGCGATATCGACCTTGGTGCGGTGCGCATAGGTGCGCAGCGTGCGCTTGGTGCCGTCGTCGCCGGCGGTCTTTTTGATGATGGCGTCGATGGAGAAATTCTTGTAGAGCGTGACGCCGCCGACGTCGTCGGCCGCGCCTTCGGCTGCCTTGAGTTGCTCCTCGGTCGCCTCGAAGGAGGTGGTCACGCGGCCGTCCTCAATCGTGTACGCATCGCGCATGTCGTCGATAAGGCAGCCGATGGAATGCGCCGCGAGCAAAAAGCCCGAGGTGAGAGCGATACTTCCGCACATAAGCAAAAAGATGCCCAGGTACTTGCCGGTATTGCGGCGCAGCTCGCGTGGGAGACGTTTTGCGAGAGGTGTCATGGCGCCGCCTACCAATCGAGCTCGGCGGCCGAGACGGGCGACTCGTTGAGCTCATCCTCGACGATGCGCCCGTCGCGCAGGCGCAGCACGCGATTGGCCATGCGCGCGATGGCGGCATTGTGGGTGACAATGATGATGGTGCAGCCGTAGGTGCGGTTGACATCCTCCATGAGCTGCAAGATTTCCTTGGACGTCTTATAGTCGAGCGCACCGGTGGGCTCGTCGCACAGCAGCAGGCCCGGGTTTTTGACGAGTGCGCGGCCGATGGCACAACGCTGCTGCTGGCCGCCCGAGACCTGGCGCGGGAACTTGTTGCGGTGCTCGTAAAGGCCCAGCGAACGCAGCAGGTCGTCGACATTGAGCGGGTTTTTGGACAGGTGCGCCGTGACCTCGATGTTCTCCTTGATGGTGAGATCGGGCACCAGGTTGTAGAACTGGAAGACAAATCCCAGCTCACGGCGGCGATACTCGCCCAGGTCGGTAGGTTTGAGCACCGTGAGGTCGCAGCCGTCCACCAAAATAGAGCCAGCGTCGGCACCCTCCAGGCCGCCGATCAGGTTAAGAAACGTCGACTTGCCCGAGCCCGAGGGCCCCAGCATGGCGCAGATCTCGCCTCGGTTGATGGACGTGTCGATGCCATCGAGTACCGTCAGGCGCGCATCACCGTCGCCGTAGTGCTTTTTGAGATCCTTAACCTGGACGTAGGCTTCCTGCGTTGCCATGGTATCCCCCATTGTTAGCCTAGTACTACTTTATGAACGTAATAGTAAACCTTGGCGAACTATTTTGGGGCGAGAGTGGGGATTTGTTTCAGACTAGTCATTGGGGACGTTCTTAAATGACCAGTCACAAGGGACGCTCTTTCGCCACCCGGCAGTTGGGGACGCTCCTTATCTGCCCCCGATGGCTAGTCATTTAAGTCTGTCCCCAATGAATACTTTTGGTCGTTTAAGTCTGTCCCCAATGAGTAGGTGTCTAGGCGTGGGATTTGTTGTGGGCGAGGGCTAGGCCTACGGCGGCGATGGCCGCGGCAAAGAGCACTGTGACGCCCAGATCGCAAGCGATGTCGCCCAGCACGGTGGACGTCAGGTCCGCGGCGAGCGCCTTGCCAATCGCGTCGTTCACCCAATACGTCGGCACAAAATGCGCCGCGGTCTGCACGGCTGGGCCCATCAGCGACAGCGGCATCCAGGCGCCGCCCAAAAACGTCATGAGCATGCCGAGCAGGTTGCCCACACCGTTGAGCAGCTCCTCACGCGCACCCAGGCTCGAAAGGGCAAAGCCAACGGCCAGAGGCGTGCACGCCAGGGCAAACGTCGCCGCCAGCGCCAGGCACACACGACCCACGCCGACCTCGGCAACCGCGCCGGCAAAGCCCACGACGCCCATCATGCTCGACACAAACCAGATGCAGACGGTGATCACAGTGGCGGCCGCAAACACGGCGAGCGAACGCCGGCGCTCGGAGATTGGGCCGGCATCCATACGACGCACGCGCTCGGGCTCGTTCATGCCCGAGAACACCAGCCCCACCGATACGATGACCGACGAGATAATCGCGTACGCGCCAAAGTTGAAATACGACTTGAGCATGGCGGCGGCAGTCGAACCAACCTTGACCTGCTCAATCTGGACCTCGGCGCGCTTGGCGGCGGCATGCTCGGCGGCCTTGGCGACGCTACCATTAGAGGCGGCGGGCTCTAGGGCCGCTGCAGCGCCCGCGAGCGAAATCCAGCGCGAGGCCTCAGCAGACGAAAGCGCCGCCGCCATGGTGCCGGCACCGTAGGTCACATCGAGCTTGGGCAGGGCCTCCCCCGCGCGGGCGGCCGCGACCAGGTCGCCCTCAAACCCCTCCGGGATAAAGAACACGCAGTCGGCGCTACCCTTGGCGCTGTTGCTCTTGGAGAGCGCGTCCGCAAGATCGTAGGTATCGTCGCCGACGCCCGTGACCAACTCAAAGCGCGACCCCAGGTGCTTGGTGAGCGCATGCGAAAGGTCGCTGTCGTCGCGGTCGACCACGATCACGTTGGCATCGTAGGGCTCGTACTCGGTGAGCTGCGACGAGTTCCAGCTCACCGATGCCGCGATGAATACGCCCATGAGCGAGATGAACACCGTATAGATGAGCAGGTAGAACGGGTGCGCCAGCGCCATGCGAAGCGCAGTCTTAAAGGTGCTCATAGCGGCTCCTTCCAAAGGTCAGCGTGGCGGCGGCAACGAACAGCAGCGCCATAAGGACCAGCGCGCCGGCGCGAACGACAAAGGGGCCCAGGTCCTCAAAGAAATACAGACGGTTGAACATGTCGCAGATAAGCTTGACGGGGTTGAGCCAGCACTCGGCCGGGCAGGCGCGGGCAACGTCGTCGGCAAGCGCCATCGCCGGCTCGCCGTAAAGACCGGCGAACAGGGCGCACGTGGTGGCAAAGCCCGTGAGGATGCCCGACTTGGACGCCTTGCCGCCCTTAACGGGAAGCGTGCCCACAAAGAGTCCCAGGCCCGTGGCGGCAAGCGCGGAAGCGGCGCCGCCTACCAGACACAGCCCCTCGCGCCCGCCAAAGTCGACGCCCACGACCAGGCGCACGTAGCCGATCGCGATCGTCATCGAGGCAAAGGAGACCAGCCACGAGCCCACAAAAATGCCGGCCAGCGACGCTGTCTTGGAAAGACCGCCCACGCAGCGACGTGCGCCAAGGCCCGACAGATTGGGCTGCAAATCGACGACGCTCAAGGCGGCAAACTCGGCAGACATCATCGCGACCAGACCAAAAAGCGCGTAGTAGTAGATGACCGTGCCGTCGGGCGTGGTGCGCGTCAGGCTTACGCGGCGGGTGCCGCCCTCAAGCGACAGGGCGCGCGCAACCGCCTCCGGGTCGGCGAGTGCCGCCGGGTTGTCCTGGGCAATCTGGGACATGAGCTCGGCATTTTGCGTATACGAGCTTGCCACCGTCTCCAGAATGCTGCGATCGGTGAGCACCGAACTCGCGCGTGAGCTGTCGTAACTCGATAGCAGTGTGAGTTTGGGCGCGCCCGCGTCGTCGACCGTATAGATGCCCGCGACCTCGCCGGCCTTAAGCGCACGGTTCGCATCGGCTGCGTCGTCGCACTCGTGGATCTCGAGCAGTTGGTCGCCGCCCTCCTCGTCGAGCGACGTCGCCACGTCCTTAAAGGTCGAGGCGTCCCAGGCCTCATCCGCTACGACGGCCACCGGCACCGGGTCGACCGTGCCGTCAGAGCTCAGGTTCGCAAACATAAACATAAACATCGTGGAAAGCGCGATGGGAAAGAGAGCGCCCCAAACCCACGTGCTCGGCCGGCGCAGCAGCGTCTTGACCGTAATGATAATGGTATTGAACATGGCTGCCCCCTAGTCGCGCAGCTCGCGGCCGGTGATCTCGAGGAACACGTCGTTGAGGGTCGGCGGCTCGCTCCACACGCGGCCGAGTGCCACGTCGGCGGCACGCAGCGTGTCGAGGATGTCGACCAGATTGTGCGGGCTCGCTTCGCAGGTACAGACGAGCTCGCCGCCGGACAGCTCAACCGAAAGCACGTGCTCGAGGGCGCGCAGCCGCTCGACCGTGGCGGTCTCGACGGCGCCGACCTCGACCGTCACGCGCTCGCCCATCTGAATCATGCGCTTGAGCTCGTCGTTGGTGCCCTGCGCCAGCACGCGGCCGCCGTCCATGATCATGATGCGGCTGCAAATCTGCTCGACTTCCTCCATGTAATGGCTGGTATACACCACCGTGGCGCCCTCGTCGCGCAGGCGGCAGATACCCTCCAGGATGGCGTTGCGGCTCTGCGGGTCGACCGCCACCGTGGGCTCGTCAAAAAAGATGAGCTCGGGCTTGTGCGCGATGCCGCAGGCAATGTTGAGACGACGCGCCAGGCCGCCCGAGAGCTTGCCGGGGCGGAACTTGGCAAAGTCGCCCAAGCCGACAAAGTCGATGGCCTCGTCGACCAGCGCACGGCGGCGCTTGCGGTCGTTGACGTAGAGACTGCAGAAATAGTCGATGTTCTCGCGCACGGTGAGCTCGTCGAACACCGCAACTTGCTGCGGGACCACGCCGATGCGGCGCTTGAGGTCATAGCGGGCGGGCGTCATGGGTTCACCGAACAGCTCGATGGTGCCTTTGTCGTAGGCGAGCAGCTGCAGAATGCAGTTGATGGACGTGGTCTTGCCCGAGCCGTTGGGGCCCAGCAGGCCAAAGATCTCGCCGGGGGCGATGCTCAGATTAAAGTGGTCGAGCGCGATAAGATCGTCGTAGCGCTTGACGAGATTTTCGACGTGGACGATGTCTGTCATGAGGCGGCCCTTCTGTTGATTGCGGCCCGGTACGATTGCATCATCGCAGGAGCCGCCGGCGCGCACCAGTGAGCTTTGTCACGAGTGCGAGGGTCTTGGTCGTGCGGCACGCTGACGCCCCCGCTTTGTCGCGCGGGAGGAATGTCACGGTTGCGCAGGCGGTCCCTCCACCACACGCAGCTTCGCGTACAATACCCGTATGAACAGGCTTTTCGACAAATCGATCGTGCTGGCGTGCTGTATTGCGGCCGCCATGGGTCTTGCTGTGGACGCTCGCCTGGTCGCGGCGTTTTGCCTTGGCGTTATTGCCACCTCGCTGGCCGAGGTCGCACAGGGAAACCGCGCCCGCCGTGCAAGCGAGGCCGCGAGCTACGTCTACATCATCGCAGCTGTCTTCGTGCCGCCGTTTGTGCCGTTTGCGCCTCTCGTCCTCTATGACATCGCGCGGCGCGTGCGCCGTGAGCACGCCTGGGTCGCGCTGGGCATTGGCTCCGTCTTTGCCTTTGCGCTCGTCGCGGACCTTCGCACCGACGCGCTTACCGCCCGAACGCTCCTGCTGGCCGCCATCCTTTCGGTTGCCGCCACCTTGCTATCGCTACGTACCGCCCAGTTGGAGCGCGAGCAGCTGCGCATGCGCCGTACCCGCGACGAGCTGCAGGAACGAGCCCTCGCGCTCGAGGCACGCAACCGCGATCTTGCCGACCGCCAGGACTACGAAGTCGAGCTCGCGACGCTCGCCGAACGCGCCCGCATCGCGCGCGAGATCCACGATAACGTCGGGCACCAGCTCACGCGCGCCTCACTGCAGGCCGAAGCCCTGCGCGTGGTCCACGCCGACGAGCCCGGCGTCGCCGCCGATTTCGCCGACGTCAAACGCACGGTTGACGAGGCGCTCCAGCTCGTACGCGCCAGCGTCCACGCCCTCAACGACAACGCCGTCGACCTCTCCGTACAGCTCGAGAGCATCGTTGAAGGCGCACGCTCGGACGGCGGCCCGCAGGTTGAGCTTGAAGTTTTGGCCGAGCATGCGCCCGCAAATGTCGCCAACTGCTTTGCGGCGGTCCTGCGCGAGGCGCTCTCCAACACCATGCGCCACGCCCATGCCAAAACCATTACCGTGCGGTGCATGGAGCATCCGTCGTTTTACCAGCTCATCGTTACCGACGATGGCGCGGGCGGGGTCCAAGCAAGCGGCTGCGGCGCCGCAGAGGGCATGGGGCTGTCTCTTATACACATCTGACGCTGCCGACGAAGC
>CABSMQ010000044.1:0-18076 GCA_902478965.1 uncultured Collinsella sp.
CACTTCTAGCTTCGTCGGCAGCGTCAGATGTGTATAAGAGACAGGCTTTATCGGCATTCCCTTTATCGCCGCGTACAACATTCTTTCGGCCATCTTTCGCGGGCTGGGCGATTCACGCTCGCCCATGTACGTGATTGGCGTGGCATGCATCATCAACATCGCACTCGACTTTCTATTTATCGGCCATATGGGGCTCGGCCCCGTGGGCGCGGCGCTCGGCACGGTGACCGCGCAGACGGCCAGCGTTGCCCTCGCGCTCGTGTGGCTCAAGAGCCGCCGCACGAACATCCACGTAAAGCGCAGCGACCTGCGTCCCCAGCCCGAGGTGCTCGGCAGCATTCTTAAGATCGGCGTGCCCGTGGCCGTGCAGGACGGCTGTATCCAGGTGGCGTTTATGTTTATCACCGTCATCGCCAACCACCGAGGGCTCGTCGACGCCGCCGCCGTGGGCCTGGTCGAGAAGATGATCAGCTTTTTGTTCATTGTGCCGAGTTCCATGGGCGCCACCGTCAGCGCGCTCACGGCGCAGAATGCCGGCGCGGGCAAGGGCGACCGCGCGCGTCAGGTGCTCAAGGACGCCATGACGATCTCGGTGGTGTACGGCTGCCTGATCACGGCGCTGATGTGGCTGGTGGCGCCGGCGTTTATCGGCTTTTTTGCCAAGGACGCCGCGGTGGTCGCCGCCGGCACCGGCTATATGCGCAGCTACATTTTCGACGCGATTTTTGCCGGCATCCACATTTGCTTTAGCGGCTTTTTCGCCGCATACGGCAAGAGCTACATCGGCTTTGCGCACAACGTACTGGCCGTGGCGCTCATTTGCGTGCCGGGCGCGTGGCTGCTGTCGAACGCCTATTCCGATACGTTGTTTCCCATGGGCATCGCTTCGCCGTGCGGATCGATTTTGTCGGCAGTCATCTGTGTTGTCGCGTTTACCGTGCTCAACCGGCGCGGGGCTTTTGACAAGCTGGCAGCGTAGCGGGGCAACGCGAAATCACCCTCATCGACGACATCATCAGCGACGACCCCACAACCTACGTGACGCAGATCACAGTGCCGGTTGCCCCAGCAAAGTAAGATCCGCCCGGAAGGCAGTTCAATCATGCTTTCCGGGCGGATCTTCAATTTGGTTATCGATGCACTAAGCCTGGGGCACCTCACCAGTCGCCAGGATCTGCTCGAGTGCATCCTCATCCAGCACGGGCACACCCAGCTGCTCGGCCTTGGTGAGCTTGGAGCCCGCTTTGGGGCCGGCGACCAGGTAGCTCGTCTTCTTTGAAACACTGCCCGAAACCTTGGCGCCGAGTACCTTGAGCGCCGCACCTGCCTCGTCGCGGGTGCGGTTGACGAGCGTGCCGGTGAGCACGAAGGTCAGACCCGCGAGCGGTTGTGCATCGGCGAGCTCGCCCGCCACGCCCGCGTCGGCTGCGGCTTGTGCATGCGCGGCGCCCAAGTCGACCTCGAGCGACAGGCCCGCCTGGCGCAGGCGCTCCAGCACGGCAAGGTTTTCGGGCACGGCCAGGAACTGCTTGACGCTCGCCGCAATCTTGGGACCGATGCCCTCACACTCGGCAATGTCCTCTTCGCTCGCCAAGATGAGCTTGTCGATCGACAGGAATCGCTCGGCGATGACCTCGCCCACACTCTTGCCCACGTGGCGGATGCCCAGGGCAAACAGCACGCGACCGAGCGGCTGGCTCTTGGACTTGTTGAGCTCGGCGATAATTTTCTCGCCCGTCTTGAGGCCTACCGGAATGGGATCGCCCTTCTTGACGCCCTTTTTGCTGTTGGAGCTGGCGTACACGCGGCCCGTGTCCAGGCCGGCGATATCGTCGACCGTGAGCTGGTAGAAGTCCGCGACATCGTGGATCAGGCCGGCGGCGATCATCTTGTCGACGATTTCGTCGCCCAGGCCGTCGACGTCCATGCAGCCGCGGCTCACCCAGTGAAGCAGGCGCTCCTTGAGCTGCGCGGGGCAGTCGATGGAGACGCAGCGGTAGGCGACCTCGCCATCCTCATGGACCACGGGGCTGCCGCACACGGGGCAGACCTCGGGCATGTGCCAGTCGGCCGAATCGACCGGGCGCTTGTCGAGCACCGGACCCACGACCTCGGGAATCACGTCGCCCGCCTTGTGCACGATGATAGTGTCGCCCTCGCGCACGTTTTTGCGGCGGATCTCGTCGATGTTGTGCAGCGTGGCGCGCGCGATGGTGGAGCCGGCGACCGTCACCGGGTCAAACTCGGCGACCGGCGTGAGCACACCGGTGCGGCCAACCTGGATGCGAATTTCGCGCAGGACGGTCTGCTTTTCCTCGGGCGGGAACTTAAAGGCAATGGCCCAGCGCGGCGCGCGGGCGGTAAAGCCCAGGTCGAGCTGCTGCTGGAAGCTGTCAACCTTTACGACTACGCCGTCGATGTCGTAGTCCAGGTCACCGCGATGCTCGAGGGCCTGGGCGCAGAACTCGTGGACCTCAGCCGGCGTGGCGCAGCGTGCCACGTTGGGGTTGACACTAAAGCCGGCACTGCGCAGCCAGTCGAGAAACTCGCGCTGGCTGTGGACGTGCAGCGGGTCGGTATCGGCGATGGCATAGATAAAGGTGGCCAGGTCGCGGCGCGCCGTGACCTTGGGATCCTTTTGGCGCAGGCTGCCGGCGGCGGCGTTGCGCGGGTTGGCGAAGGGGTCGCGCCCCTCGGTATCGGCCTCGTCGTTCAGACGAACAAAGCTGCCCTTGGGCATATAGACCTCGCCGCGTACTTCGATGGTACGCTCGCGGTCGGCGCCCATATGAGCGAGCGCCGGCTCGGACAGGTGCATGGGCACATCCTTGATGGTACGGACGTTGAGCGACACGTCCTCGCCCGTGGTGCCATCGCCACGTGTGGCCGCACGTACGAAGGTGCCGTTTTGGTAGGTAAGGGCCACGCCCAGGCCGTCGATCTTGAGCTCGCAGGTATAGGTGACGCTACCGGCGCCGAGCGCATCCTCGGCGCGCTGGAGCCACGCGTCAAGTTCGTTCAGATCCATGGCATCATCCATGGAATACATGCGCGCCATATGCGTGACCGGCGTAAACTGCTCGCTCACGTAGCCGCCCACGCGCTGGGTATAGCTATCGGGCGTCACCAGGTCGGGGTAGGTCGCCTCGATTTCCTGCAGCTCAACGAGCATTTTGTCAAAGGCGGCGTCCGTGATCTCGGGCGCATCGAGCATGTAGTAGCGATAGGCGTGGTAATCGAGCTCGTGGCGCAGCTCGGCCGCGCGCGCTGCCGCCTGGGCATGGGCGTCGGTCGGTGCGGTGGTTTCCGCGGTCGTGGACGTTTCGGTATCGATGTCCACGCCGTCGCCAAACAGGCTCGATTGCTCCATAGCGGCACTCCTTCGCTCGATTTCAAACGGATACAAGAGTACCACCGGTCGCAACGGGGCCGAATAACCCTTTCGAACCGCACCGAATCGGCAGCCGCTAGACCGGGGCGGACAGTTAGTTCAGATACGTATAAATCCTAGAGCTGGATCAGGCACGAACACCCCTGTTTCAACTAATTTGGGCTCCTCGAGACCATGTAAACGTCCCGCTCGCCCTCCCAAGCACCCATTCAAGCCCCATCTCAATCAAAAAATTGCTCAAAACGCATCCCAAGCTGCCCCAGATTTATACGTATCTGAACTAACTGTCCAGACCATTACGAACCAGGCCTCTTGTCAGCCCCAAGTGATCCGTTTTCCTCCGTCCCCAACGGATCAATAAGAAAAGAGGGGCTGTCCCACACTTGGCGGGACAGCCCCTCTGGCTTCGGCATATGCGAAACGGCTCGCTAGTAGCCCTGGCCGTAGCCCTGGCCCTGACCCTGCTGGCCCAGCAGCTCCTCCAGGTACTGGCGCAGCTGCTCGTCGGTAATACCGCCGTTGCCGGTGTCGGTCGAGCTGTCGTCCTGCTGCTGGTTCTGCAACTCCTCATCGGAGCCCAGCTCGACGGTGACCTTCTTCTCTTCCTTGCCGCGCATGAGCGTGATCTCGACTTTCTCACCCACCTCGTGGCTGCGCAGGGCGATGATCAGGCCATCGGCGCTCGTGATTTCGTCGTCGCCCAGCTTGGTGATGACGTCGCCCTCCTGAATGCCGGCCTTGGCAGCAGGACCGTCCTCGACGACGCTCGCCACATACGCGCCGCTATCGGTGCTCAGCTTGTTGGTGCGGGCGTTGAGCGCATTGACGCTCGAAAGCGTAGCGCCCATGTACGGATGCACCGGTGTCTTGCCGTCGATAATCTGGTCGGCAATGTTCTTGGCGTAGTTAACGGGAATAGCAAAGCCCACGCCCGAGCTAGAGCCCGAGTAGCTCTCGATGAGCGAGTTGATGCCCACCAGCTCGCCGTTGTCGTTAACGAGCGCGCCACCGGAGTTGCCCGGGTTGATGGCAGCATCGGTCTGGATCATGTTGGCATAGATGGTGTTACCGCTGGTAGAGCTCATGGCCGTGGAACGATACAGCGCCGACACAATGCCCGTGGAAACAGACTGCTCGTTGCCGAACGGCGAACCGATGGCCATAACCCACTCGCCCACATTGAGCTTGGAGGAGTCACCGATCTCGATCGGTGTGAGCTTGGAGGCGTCGGCGTCCTTGAGCTTGATGACGGCCAGGTCGCTCGAAGCGTCGTTGCCCACGAACTCGGCCTCGTAGGTGGTACCGTCATCCATGGTCACCACGTACTGGTCATAGCCATCGACCACGTGGTTGTTGGTGAGGATGTGGCCCTCGGTATCGAGCACCACGCCCGAGCCGACGCTGCCCGAGCCGTCCGACTCGTCGGCAGACTGCGAAAGCGAGCCATTCTGGCCGCCGCTCGAAGTGGCGGTAATGGAAACCACGGAGGGCAGGGCCTTGGCAGAAACGGCCTCGGCCAGCGTGGTGTCCTCGGAATCAATCGTAATCTTTTGCGTCGATGAACCCGAAGCACCCGCCGTCACGGCATTCTTTCCGCCGCCAATGTTGAGCGTGCCGCTCATAATGAGCGCAATGACCAGCAGGGCGCCGCAGGCACAGCCGGCGAGTGCTGTAATAAAGATCGGCAGCTTTTTGGTCTTAGTCTTGACCACTGTGTGCTTGTTTACAACCTGCTGGCTGCCCAGCGGCTTGCCGGTCTGCGTGTCGTAGGCCTGCACGTAGGGAATGTTGCTGTCGGCAGGCGTCGACTCCACCTGCACGCGCGGCTGCTGCTGCGTCTCGCCGGCGTGGTCCGCATCCTGGGGACGCTGGGAATCGTTCTCGCTCATAGCTGCGATCCTTTCGTCAAATAGCCAAAGGCCCGCCAAACACGTGGCGGGCCATCATTGTTCACGTTGAGTTGTACCCCAAGCTGGGCAGTCCCGAGCACTAGATGCCAATATTTCAGCTTTGCTTAAGTAATGACATGCTTATAGGCCAATTCGTTCTATGCCGTCATGTCTATTCGATATAACAGTCGATAGCAAAGCTATATGTTGAATCGTTAATGAAGTCCGTAATCGTCGCGCCCATGCCTGATCCGCACGTCCACTTATCTTTCTCCGCGTCGTATGGCGTTGGCCCCCACCCCGTTTCATATGATGCTTCGCTTTCCGTGAAGTTATTCATCACGTATTTATCCTTCTGCATGAGCGCGTACCAAGCGTTTGCATACATCACAAGCGGATCGATTTGGACTATCGAGTACTTTCCGGAACGAATCTCAATTTCTGTTTTATCGTTATAATAAGCGACTGTGAGCTCAATCTTGGCAAGCAGCGGCAACGTTTCATCTGATTCCCTCTGGATTGTTATGACATCACCGGCCATAGCGTCGGCAGACACAGTTTTGCTCTCTGGCGTGAAAATAGTCTCTCTGCTTCTTGTTCGCGTTTTTTCATTGCCATTTTCATCTCTGACCACCGTGTCGACCACGAGCGTCAATCGCTTCTGAGCGTCCGGCAACTCCACGGCTTCTGCCATCCCGGCTCGCATCAAAATAGGAGCCCCCGCCATCAGACCTAAGAACTGCTTTCTATCAATCATTCTTCATTCCCCTTGTCTACTTGATTTGACTTTCTCAGCCGAATGGGGATACAGAACAGTCCCGTCAAGTTCCTTATCTTCCACAAAAACTAGAATCCATTTATCACCTGCTTTCAACCCTGAAACATATCCGGAACTTGACTTACGGCGCATATCGATTCTCTTACGGCAACCACTTGGCATAAGCGCCTCAAATTGCCCGTTATGAACATCCGATAGAGCGCGCACCTCGACTGCAACAACCGTGTCGTTTTCTCCCCCATTAGTCGCCCTTAACAGAAAGAAGCTCGCTGCGGTGAGCAAAGCAAAGGAAAGCACCAATAGGAGCATTGCCCTTCGAATGAACTTGTCGCCGTTCACGAGTACAATCAACCCTTGCAATATGTGCCATCGTGAGACGTGTAAATTGATACGTCATATGGAAGAAACTGTAGCTGGTTTGTCCATCCATTCCAAACAACAAGCAGGTACTTCTTGGCATTCGAGTATGTGTTATGCATTGCCACGTAGCCCACAACTGCCATTGCGTGCCCGCTGCCATTTGACCGGAGCCTTCCAGAGAAAATACTCAGATTCCCCGAGTCGGTATTCACCCTAAAGGAATCCCATGACGGATACCAAACGAATGACGTCTCAAGCTCCTTGCCTCGTCTTGCACAAAACTCCTTTAAGGCCGGAGCGGGTTTGTCAGGAGAAGTCTTGCCTTGAGTAAAGTACAGACCAGTCGCTTGATCATATTTCTTTCCTTCTTCTTCTTCTTCCCATGTCCCCGACAGCCTCCAAAGCTCCGAGTATAAATCGGACAATTTAAGGCGGTTCAAAGTCACATAGTGACTGCTAACTGCAAACATTGCCGAAACAGCGCAAGCATAAGTCCCCGTTTCTTTGATAACTTCTGTTTGCGTTGGCGTTATTATTCCCGAAACCGTTTTGCTCGCATCAACAACATATCCCTGTTTATACAAATCCTTGGCAGATACAAAAACGTCATCGAAATGTTCCGGCGATCCGCTGCGATTGCCTCCCGAGGACAATTTATTTGGTACTTTTTTTCCACTTGCGTCTAAAACAATGTTTTTATCTAAGTCGGCAACGCCAACAGTTAGCTCGTCAATCTTTAACGCAACGACGTTATCCGAGGATGCGAGGAGTGCAATTTCTTCGCTTGCACTCTCGATAGGTAAAAGAGCGTTCGGAGCCAAGCAGTATTCGCTGATCCACCAAGATCGCTCTGAATCAAATACGACGTAGCCATAGTTAACGTCATCCCGCTTCGCACGAACGATATACCCGATTGATTCCCCATCGGAATTCACCATTTTTACTGGGTCACAAGCGGTCACCGGCTCATCCGATACATCATCAAAGAAAGCTTGCGCTTGCTCCACAGCTATTTGCGGTGTGACACGGACTAAGTCGTCGTCTCCAAAAACCAACCTTGGAGACATCAGGGCGGCAAGCAACACTATGAATCCGACAATCACCTTTCTCGAATAACGCATTTCTTCCTCCATCCGTGTAGTAGGGAGATACGGTAACTAGATGATATTTGCTAGATAGTGTTATACGTTTGATATTGTTTTTACTGACACACTTTTAATCGGTGAAAGGTCTTCTTTTCGCCCTAAATGAGAAAAGGGTACTGGAGAAATCTCCGGTACCCTCACATTCCTCTATTTACTTGCTAATCCTTAAACAGATAGCCCACGCCGCGGACGGTGGTAATGTGCGCCGCGATCTGCGGGCCCACCTTGGAGCGGATGCGTCGGATATGCACGTCGACGGTGCGCGTGCCGCCGCAGTACTCAAAGCCCCACACGCGGTGCAGCAGCACCTCGCGGCTGTAGGCACGGTTGGGATGCGTCGCCAAAAAGCTCAGCAGCGAGTACTCCATTAGCGTCAGGTCGATGGGCTCGTTATCGAGTGTCACCTGGTAGGTAGCCAGGTTAATCTCGAGGTTATCGATGTTGAGCACATCGTCGGCGGCGACGGTCTCTTCCTCGCCCATCAGGCGCTGCGCGCGAGCCTTGAGCTCGTTGGGCGTCGCCGTGGGACATACAAAGTCGGCATGCGCGTGATTCGGCAGACGCAGGGTGCCGAGCGCTTCGTCGTCGACGATCACCAACATGGGGACGCCGCCACGATCATCAAGCCACTTGGCAATCTGATCGATACGGTCGCTGCGGATGCCATCGGAATCGAGAATCAGCAGGTCAAAGTCGTGCGCCGCAGTCGGTGAATCGGGAGTTGCCAGGCTCACCTCGACACCCAGGGTGGTCGTCAAGCTGCGGGCAAACTCGTGGAAGCGCGTCGTGCGCGCCATGAACAGGGCACTCTTTTCGGACATATCGGCCTCCAAGGAAATGAGCTCAATCGTACTGGAACAAGCCAGCGCGATTAGGAGTTCGCCAGATAATGCTTGATCTCCCACTCGGTGATCGTGGACTCAAACTTATGCCACTCGTTACGCTTCTTTTTGAGGAAGAAGCTGTGAATGTGCTCGCCGAGGGCATCCTTCATAAACTGCGAATCCTCAAAGACGTCGAGCGCCTCTTTGAGCGAGCGCGGCAGCGGCGTGTAGCCGGCCTCAAGCATCTGACGGTCGGTGAGCTTGAGCGTCTCGGCCGTGGCCTCGGGCGGGAGCTCCAGCTTGCGCTCGATACCGTCCAGACCAGCCGCCAGCGTGACGGCGTTGACCAGGTACGGGTTGGCCATGGGGTCGGGACTGCGCAGCTCGATGCGCGTGGACAGCTGCTTGCCGGGCTTGTAGACCGGGATGCGGACCATGCTCGCACGATTGCGCAGGCCCCACGTGGCATACTGCGGCACGGAGTCGCCACCCGTGGTGATGCGTTTGTACGAGTTGACCGTGGGGTTGGTGATGGCGCTGATCTCGCGGGCATGCGCCAGGATGCCGGCCATATAGTGCTTGGCGACGTCGGAGAGATGGTACTTCTCGTCGCCCTCGCCCCAAAAGACGTTGTTGCCGTCGTGGTCGAACAGCGACTGATGCAAAAACATGGCGCTGCCATCCTCGCCCGCCAACGGCTTGGGCATAAAGGAGGCGTGGCAACCGCTCTCGTAGGCCTGCTGCTTAATGATGAGTTTGGCCGTGGTGATGGCGTCGGACATGCTCAGGGCCTCGGCGTGGCGCAGGCTCATGCCGTGCTGCGAGCGGCCGGCGGCGTGGAAGGTGTACTCCACGGGCACGGACATCTTCTCGAGCGTGAGGACCGTGTTGCGGCGCAGGTCGCGGGCGGCATCGCTCACCGAAAGATCGAAGTAGCCCACGTTGTCGAGCGGCTCGGGGGTGTGTTCGTCGGGGAAGTAGTAATACTCCAGCTCAGCGCCCACGTTGAGCAGATACCCAGCTTTCTCGGCCTTGCGGAACATGCGGCGCAGGGCATCGCGCGGGTCGCCGGCAAACGGCTTGCGATCGGGAGTGCACACGTCGCAGAACACGCGGGCGACGCCGTTGTGGCTCGGGCGCCACGGCAAAATCTGGAAGGTCGAAGCATCGGGAAACGCCAGCATGTCAGCTTCCTCGGGCGTGGCAAAGCCCTCGATGGCGGAGCCGTCAAAGCCAATACCCTCCTCAAAAGCGACCTCGAGGTCCTCGGGGCTAATGGCAAAGTTCTTGAGGCGGCCGAGAATGTCGACAAACCACAGACGCACAAAGCGGATGTCACGCTGCTCTACGGAACGGAGTACGTAATCGATGTTCTGCTGGTTCATGTCGCTCCCCTTTCTTTCGGGCGGGTTTCGACTGGTCTATATCGCAGATACTATCGCAGAAAAATGTTTCCGCAGGGTTAAAGCGTATCAAGCGCTCAAAAAACGTGCGCGAACAGGCAGTCACGAACGAATGGTTAGCGCGAGGTCGATGCGCGGTATTCGATGTGGCCGGGGATCTCGATGCGCTTGGGGGCGAGCTTTGCGGCCTCGCCCACCGTGGTGGTAACGACGTCGATGCGCTCGGACAGGCGCTCGACTACGCGCTCGGCAATGGTGATGGTGTCTTGCGCTGCCGTGGTCACACCGCCAAAGAGCACATGGTTCCAGGGGTAGTCGTCAAACGTCGCGATCTTAAGCCCCGCCGGCAGCGAGGGACCAAGCTGCGCCAGTGCCTCGGTCAGACGCAGGAAGACCAGGCCGTTGACGGCAATGAGGCCGAGCTTTTTGCCTGCATAGCCGCGGATGGTCTCGTCCAAACGGCCAACGCCCGTGGCACCGCCATCGGCCAGGGTAACGACCTCGCCCGCAAGACCGCGGTGCGAAAGCTCGTCAGTAAAGGCCTTGGCGCGCTCGCGACGCACGGGGCTGTCGTCGCTTGCCTCGGTGAGCATGCACAGGCGCTCACAGCTCGCAGCGGCGAGCTCGTCTACCAAGCCAGCGACCAGCTCACGGTTGTTAGATGTCACCAGATCGACACCGCCGTCGGCAACGTCGCGGTCGAGCAGCACAACGGGCAGGCGTCCCGCTGCCGCGGCGATCGCCTCGTCATTGCCGCCACAGGTGTTGACGACCAGGCCGTCCACGCCGGCATCGATAAGCCTGGTGAGCGACTCTGCCTCCTTGGCGGGGTCGCTGCCGCTAATGGCCGTCATGAGCGAGCAGCCGCGCGCAGCGGCGCTAGCGGAAAGTCCTTCGAGCATGGCGCTCGAGAACGGGTTGGCGATGTCGGCCAGAATCACGCCGATAAGGTTCGTACGCGAGGAGCGCAGATTGCGCGCAGCGGCACGCGGGCGATAGCCGGTGCGCTCGATAACCGCCGCGATGCGAGCACGGGTTTCCTCGGTCATTTGCCCGGGGCGGTTGTTGAGATAACGCGAGACTGTGGCCGGGCTCACGCCCGCCTCGGCGGCAATGTCCTTGATTCTCATCTGCGCCATAGCGCACCCCGTTTCCCATTTGTCGGCGGTCTGAACCATTTTAGGCATTTTTTTAAAAATCTCGGTTGCAAAACGCTGTAGGTGAGTATACTACAACTCGAAACGAAACCGATTTCGTAAACCGATTTCGGCAAGCGTTGATACGCAGGTGCAAAGACGCACCCTACCGTCTTGGCACCTGCGTACCAACGCCATATCAAAGGTGTACGCACGAGTAAAAGGAGCTGCGCGACCATGGGTAAAACGGTTCTTACCTTCGGCGAGATCATGATGAGGCTCTCGCCCAAAGACCATCTGCGCATTGAGCAGGCAACCGAATTTGACGTCCGCTATGGCGGCGCCGAGGCCAACACCGCGCTTTCCCTGGCCTACCAGGGCGACAAGGCCGCTTACGTCTCCGTTGTCCCGGCCAATCGTCTGGGCGAGTGCGCCCTACGTTCGCTGAAGGTCTACGACGTCGACACCACGCGCGTCGTGCGTCAGGGCGACCGCCTTGGCTCCTATGTGTTTGAGGTCGGTGCCTCGCAGCGCGGTAACGGCTGCGTCTACGACCGTAAGTACTCTGCCATCAACATGGCCAAGCGCGATGTCTTTGACTGGGACGAGATCCTCAAGGGCATCGATGTCTTCTATTTCTCCGGCGTGACGCCCGCCGTCTCCGATGAGATGGCTGCCGCCTGCAAGGATGCCCTCACCGCCTGCCGCGCTAAGGGCATCACGACCGTGTGCGACGTGAACTATCGCGGCAAGATGTGGTCGCCCGAGAAGTCGCAGGCCACCATGAAGGAACTCCTGCCGCTCGTCGACATCTGCATCGCCAATGACGAGGATGCGCCTGCCGGCCTCGGTATGACCTGCGTCTCTGGTTCCCTTGCCCACGGCATCGAGGAACGTGACACCTATGTCGAGATGGCCCGTCAGATCTGCGCCGAGTACGGCTGCAAGAAGGTCGCCTCGGTCGTCCGCAACATCTCCTGCGTCGAGCGCTCCATCTGGATGGGCATGCTCTTTGACGCCGAGAGCGGCGAGCACTGGTTCTCCCCTGCTCACGACGTGCACGTGCTCGAGGGCGTTGCCGCCGGCGACGCTTTCAACGCCGGCCTCGTCCATGCCCTCATCAACGACTTTGACCCGCAGGATGCCGTCAACTACGCGATTGCGGCCTCGATCCTCAAGCTCACCATCAAGGGCGATTCCAACTTGGTGACCGCAGACGAGATCGCAGCCGTGGCATCCGCCGCCGACGGTGGCACCCGCGTCGCGCGCTAATCCGTCTCCATTCCGCGGGCCGCGGCTTTCCAATCCCATACCTCTGCGGCCCGCTCCCCGATTCCTCCGGCCGGGCAAAACCACCAGTCCCATTCCGGTTTTGCCTGGCATTCCCTACATGACTGGTCGAGCAGCCGGTTTTGGAATTGCTTGAACCCCAAGCAGTGCCTCCGATAACCAATCCAAAATCGGCTCCTGACCAGCACATTTGGCAATCACGCGCCCATGCGCGCCACACATCGAAAGGAACATCATGTTCGATCAGTTCTACACCACGCTTGAGTCCCTGGGTATCGTGCCGGTCGTCGTGCTCGACAAGGTCGAGGACGCCGCCCCGCTCGCCCACGCTCTTATGGCAGCCGGCATGAAGTCCGCCGAGGTCACCTTCCGCACCGCCTGCGCCGCCGAGTGCATCGCCGCTATGGCCGAGGCCGAGCCCGAGATGTGCGTTGGTGCCGGCACCGTCCTGACCGTCGAGCAGGTTGAGCAGGCCCGCGCCGCCGGTGCCGAGTTCATCGTCTCCCCGGGTTACAACGAGGACGTCGTGAAGCACTGCATCGACATCGACCTGCCCGTCCTTCCCGGCACCGTGACCCCCTCCGAGGTTACCGCCGCCGAGAACCTGGGCCTCAAGGTCACCAAGTTCTTCCCCGCGTCCCAGTATGGCGGTCTGAACACCATCAAGGCCCTTGCCGCTCCGTTTGTCGGTCACCGCTTTATGCCTACCGGCGGTGTGAGCACCGCCAACGTCGAGGAGTACCTGAGCTCCTCTGCCATCATCGCCTGCGGTGGCACCTGGATGGTTAAGCCGGCCCTGTTTGCCGACGGCGACTTCTCCAAGGTCGAGCAGATTGCCCGCGAGGCCATGGACGTCGTCAAAAAGGTCCGCGGCTAGGTTTAGCTCTCTATCGTGAAAGGGGGCGTGCCCTAGACCTCGCCCCCTTTCTTTTAAAACGGCTCGGAAGCGCGCCGTTTCCGTCACGAGCAAGAACAAAAACCGTCTTGTATGCTGATAGAACGTGACGGAAGCGACACGCCCCCGAGCCGCTTTGCCTACTCGGCTGGCAGTCGCACTCAACTAAGACACTTCGACAAAAGCCGAACCATCAAAACAGCTGCGGCACCGTCTGGAGGAATGGACCCTTGCTTCCGGTCTTTTCCTCCAAGCGGCGCCGCAGCGTTTTCGTGCCCCGATGTGCCCCGGCACTTGCGGTGGAATACGGACTGCTTACACCATCAGAGCCGCAAAACAATCCCTATTTCACCGCAACTAATGAAGGGAACGAGTTAGATGGCCGAGTCTTTGGACAGCTCAAAATAGTCAGGATGTAAGGCGATAACCGGGCCCTGCTCCTCGGGCATCAGGTGCAGGTGTGTCTCGGTCAGATAGCTCGCCGTGTCGGTATCGCCCTTTTTAATGGCCTCGAGAATCCGGCGATGCTGCCGACGAATCGGCTCCCAATCCAGATCCTGCGAGACCATACGCAACCAGTTGTATCGCTCAAAATGCGTATTGACGCTCTTCATCCAATCCCACAACATGTGGCGGCCGGCAATCTCAAAACACGTCTCATGGAACAGGTTGTCCAGATCGAAAAAGCGACGCGTTTCGCTATGGTCGAGCGACTCGGACTCGGCAAGAATCTGCTCGAGCCGATGCTTTTGCTCGGGCGTGGCGGCCGAACAGCATTTAATAAGCACGCTTCTCTCGAGCTTCTCACGCAAGAAGCAGGCGTTTTCGGCGTGTTCCATGCTGATCTTAGAGACGTAGGTGCCGCTTTTGGGGCGCGTTTCCACCAGCTCCTGCTCACGCAGGCGTACAAAGGACTCGCGAATGGGCGTGCGTCCGATTCCCGTCTCCTTTTCCAGACCAATCGCCGAAAGGCGCGTGCCGGGCTTGAGCTCGGCATAGATGATCTTGGAGCGCAATGCGTTATATGCCTGATCTTGCAAGCTCTGATAATGCTGGTGTTGTTCCATAAAGCCCTCGGATGAAGCCCACGGTTTGTCGAATTTCACCACGTAATACTATCGCATCCCCCATCCCCTCAGTTGCGGTGAAATAGGGACTGTTTATACAGCCGGGGCCGCAAAACAATCCCTATTTCACCGCAACTTCCAAACAGTCTTTTTGGGACGGACTTTTTAGCTAAGGTTGAACAAAAAAGGCCCGAGCTCGTGTGAACTCGGGGCTCTTTGTGCCGCACATCTATGAGAGGAGAAATTTGATGCGCCCGGGCGCTACTCCATGTAGCCACCCTGGATGGCGGAAACTGCATGCTCGGTAAAGAACTTGAGCGTGCCGGAGGTGTAACGATTAGCCTTAGGCTTCCAGGCGGCGCGACGCTCGGCCAGGACGGCGTCGACCTCGGCCGGCTCCATCTCCTTGCCGGCGATGCCCACGATGGACAGCGAGCGCTCGGGAATATTGATCTGGATCAGGTCGCCTTCCTCGATCAGGGCAATCGGGCCGCCCACGGCAGCCTCGGGCGAAACGTGACCGATAGCCGGACCCTTGGAGGCGCCGGAGAAGCGGCCGTCAGTGATCAGGGCAATGCTCGCGCCCAACTCGGGGTCGCTGGCGATAGCCTCGGTGGTGTAGAACATCTCGGGCATGCCGGAGCCCTTGGGACCCTCGTAGCGAATGATAACGGCGTCACTGGGCTTGACCTCGTGCGTCAGGACGGCGTGGATAGCGTCCTCCTCACAATCGAACGGGCGAGCCTTAAGCGTGGCCTGGAACATCTCGCGCGGAACAACCGTGTGTTTGACGACGGCGCCCTCGGGGGCAAGATTGCCGTGGAGGATGGCAATAGAGCCGTCGGTACCAAAAGCCTGGTCAAACGGGCGAATGATGTCCTCGCGCTTGAGGTTCCACTTCTTCAGGTAGCGGCCGCACTTCTCGTAGTAGCCGTTGTTCTTGAGGTCCTCGAGGTTTTCGCCGAGGGTCTTGCCGGTGACGGTCATGACATCGAGGTGGAGCATCGACTTGATCTCCTCCATGATGCGCGGCACGCCACCCGCATAGTAAAAGAACTGCGCCGGCCACTCGCCTGCGGGACGGACGTTAAGCAGGTAGTGAGCACCACGGTGCAGACGATCGAAGTCGTCGGCGGACATCTCGATGCCAAACTCGCGGGCAATCGCGGGGATATGCAGCAGCGAGTTGGTGGAGCCCGAAATGGCGCCGTGGACCATGATGAGGTTCTCGAAGGACTCCTTGGTCACGATGTCGCGGGGGCACAGGTTGTGCTCGGAGAGCCACACGGACTGACGGCCGGCCTCGCGGGCGAACTCGCGCAGGTCGGAGCTGGTGGCGGGCAGCAGAGCCGTGCCGGGGAGCATAAGGCCCAGGGCCTCGGCCGTGACCTGCATGGTCGAGGCGGTGCCCATAAACGAGCAGGCGCCGCAGCTGGGGCATGCGTTGTGCTTGGCAAACTCAAGCTCCTCGCGGGAGATCTCGCCGCGCTCGTAGCGGGCAGAGATGGCGCCGAGCTGCTCCAGGGTCAGCAGGTCGGGGCCTGCATCCATGACACCGCCGGTAACGACGATGGAGGGGATGTTGATGCGGCCCATGGCCATGAGGTTCGCAGGCAGGCCCTTATCGCAGCTGGCGACAAAGACGCCGGCGTCGAACGGGGTGGCCTTGGCATGGATCTCGATCATGTTGGCGATCATGTCGCGGCTGGGCAGCGAGTAGTTAATGCCGTCGTGGCCCTGGGCCTCGCCGTCGCAGATATCGGTGCAGAAGTAACGGGCACCGTGACCGCCAGCCTCGGCAACGCCAGCACGGACCTCCTCGACCAGCTCAAACAGGCCGGCAGAACCCGGGTGCGAGTCGCCGAACGTCGACTCGATAATGACCTGCGGCTTGTCCAGATCCTCGATGGACCAGCCAGAGCCCAGACGCAGCGGGTCCATCTCGGGGCTGATGGTGCGAAACTTGCCGGAACGCGGCTGCAGCTTGGCAACCAGGTCGGCTGCCTCCTGCTGAATCTGTGCCTTGGTCTTCTCGTCCATGATGCTCTCCTCTTTTGATTTGAACGGTTGTATCAATCGTTGGTTAATGAATCAGGTGTAAATGGTTGCCGAGCGATGCGCTCGGCAAAAGATGCCCGACTAGGCGAAGAACGAGATCACCAGGGCGCAGGCGAGGCCCGAAAGGCCGATGAGCGTCTCCATAACGGTCCAGGACTTGAGGGTGGTCTTCTCGTCAATCTCCAGGAACGAGGAGCACATTCAAAAACCGGCATCGTTGACGTGCGAGAGGGCCGTGGCACCGCCGCAGATGGCAAGACAGATAGCGGCACGCATGAGCACCGAGGCTCCGGCAACCGCGGGCATGGCGGCCATAATGCCCGATGCCATGGTCATAGCGACGATGGAGCTGCCGACAGAGGCACGCACCATGACGGCAATCAAAAAGGCAACGACCACCAAAGGCAGCGGTGAGGCCTCGAGCATAGGGCCGATAACCTGGCCCAAGCCGCAGTCCTGCAGCATCCAGCGAATGACGCCGCCGCAGGCGATAACCAGCAAAATCATGCCGATGGGCTTAAGAGAGCGGTCGAGCAGGGCCTTGAGCTCGGCGCCGGAGTAGCCGCGCCGCGCGCCCAGCAGATACATCGCGACGAGCGTGGCGAGCGTCAAAGCGACAAACGGCTTGCCCAGGAAGGCGAGAATCGAGGCGAGCTCGGCGGGCATGGGGATATAAGAGGACAACGTGCCCAGCAAAATCAGACAAAGCGGCGTGAGCACGATGGCAAGCACCATGCCAAAGGAGGGAAGCTCCTTTTCGTCGCTCGCACCCTCGGCAGAGGTAAAGTGCTCCGGAACATCGGTAAAAATGCGACTGCCCACGTTGCGACCCCAGATGACGCCGGCGATCGCCATAGCGATGAAGGCGGTAGGGATACCGACGAGAATCATGGTGCCCAGGTCGACACCGAGCGTGCCGGCGACCAGAACCGAACCGGCCGATGGCGGCACAAACGCATAGCCAGCGGCAAGTCCTGCGAGCAGCGCGATGCCGTAGTAGAGCGTCGACTTTTTGGTCTGCGATGCCACGCTAAACGCAAGTGGGATCAAAACGACCACGCCGGCCTCAAAGAACACCGTAGTGCCGATAACCAGACCGGTAATTCCCAGCGCCCAGCTGGAATGACCCTGCCCAAAGGTATCGATGAAGGTCTGGGCGATCTTCTTGGCGCCGCCGCTCTCCTCAAGAATCTGGCCAAACATCGAGCCGAGGCCAATGAGCAGGCCGATGTTTTGCAGCGTGGTGCCCACGCCCTTGGTGACAGTGTCCGCCACCAGGTCGAGCGGCATACCGGCGCCGATGCCGATCGCGAGCGCCGAGACCATCATCGAAAGCACGGGATGCAGCTTGAACTTAATGATGAGCGCAAGCAGCAGCGCAATGCCCACGATGGCGGCGATGACCAGCCTGGTGGGGTCAGCCATAAACGTTGGGTCTGACATCTTTCCTCCAATTCATCAGACCTTTTGAATTCGTCTGATGACTATAGCGTGTTTTGGAAAGGTCTGATGTTTCATTTTGAAATTTGTTCGAAATATATCTGATGTATTTGGTAAACGGTCGTATTTGCGCTGCGAACGGTATATCTAAGCCGCCCGACTCAAATCCAGCGGCCAATATCGCATCCGTGGTGCGCTAAAATAGCTCAGATGAATTTTGTAATGAAAGGTATAGCTATGGCCCGCGCCGAATCGGGACTCCCCGAGCAAATATCGGAGAAAATCATTCAATTGATTCTGGATGAACACCTTGAGCAAGGCGATCGCCTGCCTAAGGAAACCGTGCTGGTCGAGCGCTTGGGCGCCGGCAGGAGCCTGTCTCTTATACACATCTCCGAGC